>CAYPUM010000173.1:0-7682 GCA_964413545.1 uncultured Roseibacillus sp.
ACGACTTCCTCTACCAGCTCGAGATCAAGGAGTTTCTGGAAATGGGCGTCCTGCACCGGCTGAACGTCGCTTTTTCCCGCGACAGCCCCGAGAAGGTCTACGTGCAGCATCGCATGCGCGAAATGGCCGCCGACCTCTACCAGTGGCTCGAAAACGGCGCATGCTTCTACGTCTGCGGAGACGCCGCCCGCATGGCGAAGGACGTCCACCATGCCCTCGTCGCCATCATCTCGGAACAGGGAAACCTGAGCGCCCCCGACGCCGAACAACTCGTCAACCAAATGCGCAAGGAGAAAAGATACCAGCGGGATGTCTACTGACGTCACTTGCGGATGACGGTGAGAAAGCCTCCCAACCGTCTCTCGTCATCGTCAACCGGTCCGACGCTTGCCCCGCCGGCCGGTCAGTCTGGTCTCCGGCGAGGCGAGCTCGCCGGGGGGACTTCCTTGGGGGGCGAATCGAATGACCGCGAATGACATGCCGTGTAGACCCTCGCGAGTGAGCGTTGTCAAGCGGCTGCCGGAGCCGGATTGGGACTGCTGTATTTCCTCATTCCGTGCGCGTGATTTGCGGTGGTCGAGGCGCCGGCTTGCGAGGGCCGGGGTTGGGTCGTAGGATCTGATGGGGGGTGCGTCCTGCGTATGACTGATTGGAAGGAGGTCATTTTGGCGAGAGCGGTCCCGGCAGCGGCAGCTGTGGCGGGGGCGGGGGCGCTGGTGATCATGTGGCAGGGAGGCGGGAGGGCGGCGTCGGTGCCGAAACGCGTGCCGGTCGAGCGGATCGCGGCGGCGGACGGGACCTCGGAGGCTTCGCCTTTCGAAAAGGGGGATCTTCGCGTCGGAGAGGGGACCGCGGCGGAGCGGTCCGGATCGTGGCCGGGCTTCCGGGGGCCGGGCCGGGACGGAATCTCGCGGGAGAAGGAGGCCTTGGCGGCAAGCTGGGACGAGGGAGGCCCGCCGGAGCTGTGGGCGGTCGAAGTCGGGGAGGGATATGCCGGGGCGGCGGTGCGCGGGGGGCGGGTTTACGTGATGGATTACGATCGCGAGGATCAGGCGGACGCGTTGCGGTGCCTGTCGCTCGCGGACGGGCGGGAGATCTGGAGGTTCTCGTACCCGGTCACGGTGAAGCGGAACCACGGGATGTCGCGGACGGTTCCCGCGGTGACGGAGCGGTTCGTGGTGGCGATGGGGCCGAAGTGCCATGTGATCTGCAACGACGCCGTGACCGGTGAGTTCCGGTGGGGGATCGACCTTGTGCACGACCATGGCACGACGGTTCCGCCGTGGTATGCCGGCCAGTGTCCGCTGATTGAGGACGGGCGGGTGATCCTTGCCCCGGCCGGGGAGTGCCTGATGATGGCGGTGGATTGCGGATCGGGGAAGGTGCTGTGGAAGACGCCGAACCCGCGCGGCTGGAAGATGACGCACGTCTCGGTGACGCCGATGGAGGCCGGGGGAGAGCGGACCTATGTCTATTGCGGTCACCGGGGAGTGGCGGCGGTGTCGGCGAAGGACGGGGAGCTGCTGTGGGACAGCACGGAGTGGAGGATCAGCCTCGCGACGGTGGCCTCGCCGGTCCCGCTGCCGGACGGGCGCCTTTTCCTGAGCGGAGGCTATAACGCGGGAAGCCTCATGATGCAGGCGGGCGGCACGGACGGCTCGTGGAGCGCGGCGCCGGTCTACCGGCTCGACGACGGGGTGTTCGGGGCCACCCAGCAGACGCCGATCTACCATGAAGGGCATATTTACGGGGTGCGGCCGAACGGGGAACTGGTGTGCCTCGATCCGGGCGGGGAGGTCCTGTGGGCGAGCGGAATGGACCATCGTTTCGGGCTGGGTCCGTTCGTGGTGGCGGACGGCAAGATCTTCGTGATGGACGACCACGGGAAGCTGACGATGGCGGAGGCCGCCCCACAGGGGTTCCGGTTGCTGGGGGAGGCGAAGGTGCTGGACGGGCATGATTCGTGGGGGCCGATGGCGGTGGCCGGAGGGCGGCTCATCGCGCGGGACCTGACTCGGATGGCGTGTTTCGATCTGCGAAAGAAATGAGGAATCAACGGGTTATCATGGCATGAGCGGACGGCGGGAAGTCCTGCGGAACGGATTCCGGGCGGCGGGGCTGGCGGGCCTCGCGGGGTTGGCCACGGTCCTGGGACTGCGGAGCCGGCGAGCGAAAGAGTGCCGCGAGGTCCGGCCCTGCGGCGGGTGCCCGTGGTTTGACGGATGCGGGTTGCCGAAGGCGCGGCAGGAAAGGACGGGCGCACGATGAGTGAAGACGAAACAAGACCGGAGCAAGTGGAACCGGCCGCAAGGAAGACGCCGGAGAACCGGCGGGCGTTCCTGCGGACCGCGGCGTGGGGCGGGGGCATCGCCGGGATCGGCGGACTGGCGGGCTACGCCGCGCACCGGTTCGCGAAACGGCAGGGGGGGCGGGCGAGCCGCGAAGCGGCGCTCGGCGAGGAATTCAAGTACGATGTGTCCCGTTTTCAGAAGTCGGACCCGTCCCTGCTGCGCTACGAGGAGGCGGAGCGGTGGCCGGTGGCGGAGGCGGCCGGGGAGCCGCGCAACATCGCGGCGGGGCCGGCGGGCGGGATCTGCGTGGCCGGAGACGGAGGGATCCAGAAAATCGACCCGGAGGGCGGCGCCGGGTGGGTGAAGCAACTCCGGAGCGCCGTCTACGCGGTGGCGATGCGGCCGTCGGGGGAGATCCTGACGGGACACCGGGGGGAGATCTCGGTCCTCGATGGCGGAGGAGCGGTCCGGGACGTGTGGAGTGATTTCCCGGAAGGCTTTCTGCCGACGGGGATGGACGTCTGGGGCGGGGAGGTCTTCGTGGCGGATGCCGGCAACCGGGTGGTCTTGCGGATCGACGGCTCCGGCCGGACCATGGGCGTGATCGGGCAGCGCGACCCCGGGCGGAACGTGAGGGGCTTCGTGGTTCCAAGCCCGTATTTCACGGTGCGCATGGCGCCGGACGGGCTGTTGCGGGTCACCAACCCGGGGGCGCACCGCATCGAGGCCTTCACGGTGGACGGGGATTTCGAACTGGCCTGGGGGAAGGCGTCGTTCGCGGTGGAAGGGTTCTGCGGCTGTTGCAACCCGGTGAGCTTCGACATTTTTGCGGACGGGAGTTTCGTGACCTGCGAGAAGGGTTTGCCGCGGGTGAAGCTCTACGATTCTCACGGGGAATTCACGGGGCTGGTGGCGGGGCCGGAGGCCTTTCCCGACTACGTGAAGGCTGCCAACGCCGGCACGCCGGACTCGCGGGGGACCGGGATCTACGCCGCCGTGGATCCGACGGGAGACGTCGTGGTGCTCGACCCGATGGGCCGGAACGTGCGCCTCATGAAACGGAAGGAGACCGCCGATGCCTGAGAACGGCGGAAAGCTGACACGCCGCGGGTTGCTGCACAGCGGGATGCGCGGCGCGGGACTGCTCGGATTCGGCGGGGCGGCGGGGTTCCTCGCGGGCCGCGAGGAGCGGAGCAGGACGGTCTGGCAGATCGACCCCGACAAGTGCATCCAGTGCGGGCTCTGCGCGACGGAGTGCGTCCTCGAGGTCTCGGCGGTGAAGTGCGTGCACTCGCACGGGATGTGCGGGTATTGCGAGCTCTGCACGGGATACTTCGAACCGGAGCCGATCGCGCTCGACGAGGGGGCGGAGAACCAGCTCTGCCCGACCGGCGCCATCGAGCGCGCCTTCGTCGAGGATCCCTACTACGAATATCGTATCAAAGAGGACCTGTGCGTGGGCTGCGGGAAGTGCGTGAAGGGCTGCAACATGTTCGGCAACGGCTCGCTCTACCTTCAGGTGCGGCACGACCGCTGCATCGACTGCAATGTGTGCGCGATCGCGACGGCCTGCCCGTCGCAGGCCTTCCGGCGCGTCCCGGCGACCGAGCCCTACCTGCTCCGCGGAAAGGGGGACGGGGAGAAGTGAGCAGGGCCCGCTGGATCGCGGTGGCGGCGGGAATCCTGCTGGCGGCGGGGGGGCCGCTTTGTGGCGTGGAAAGGTTCCCCCCGCCCGAATTCACGGGCGGGCACGTCCTGCCGGAAACCACCGTGCCCGGGCCGGAGCCCCGGACCGCGGGCTGGGTGGACGTGACGGTGCTGCTGGCGGGGCTGGTCCTTGCGGCGTGGGTCAGCCTGAAGCTGCGTTCGCGGGCGGCGATGGTGGTGTTGTCGCTGGGGGCGCTGGCCTATTTCGGGTTCTGGCGGCGGGGCTGCGTGTGTGCGATCGGGTCGGTGCAGAACGTGGCGCGGGGCGTGGCGGACGCGGAGTATGCGGTGCCGCTGGCGGTGGCGGCGTTTTTCGTGCTGCCGCTGGTGTTTGCATTGATCTGGGGGCGGGCCTTTTGCGCGGGGGTGTGTCCGCACGGGGCGATCCAGGATCTGGTGCTGGTGAAGCCGGTGAAGGTGCCGCGCTGGCTGGACGCGGGGCTGCGGGTGGTGCCGTGGGTGTATCTCGGGCTGGCGGTGCTGCTGGCGGCCACGGGCGGGTTGTTCATCATCTGCAAGTATGACCCGTTCGTGGGCATTTTCCGGATGTCGGGGAGCCGCGCGATGCTGCTGACGGGGGCGGGATTGCTGGTGCTGGGCATGTTCGTGGGGCGTCCCTACTGCCGTTACCTGTGTCCGCTGGGGGTCCTGCTGGGGGTGTCGTCGCGGGCGGCGAAGTGGCGGCCGACGGTGACCCCCGGCGCCTGCACGCAATGCCGGTTGTGCGAGAGCGCTTGTCCGTTCGGAGCGCTCGATTACGGCTCCTCGGAGGTCCCGGAACAGGAGCGGCTGGCGACGGAACGGAAGCGTGTGCTCGTGATGTTGCTGGCGGCGCCGGTGGCGGTGCTCGGCTTCGGATGGCTGGGGGGCAAGGCCGGGCTGGCCACCACCGCCTGGCACCCGGACGGGAAGCTCGCGGCGTTGGTGGCGGCCGGCGAGAAGGGCGAACTGAAAGGCGGAATCCCGGACGAAGTGACCGCATACCGCCGGCAGGGCGCGAGGCGCGACGAGGTCTACGCCCGGGCCGCGGCGGTGGAAAACCGGGCCCTGCCGATCGGGCGTGTGATCGGGGGTCTTCTCGGTCTCGTGCTGGCGGCCAAGGCGGGACAGGCGTTTTTTCCGAAGCGCTCGCGGGACTACCAGACCGATCCCGAGCATTGCGTCTCATGCACCCGATGCTTCAGTGCCTGCCCGTACGAGCTGGCCCGCCGGGGGATTCCCATCGAGACGCCGGAAGAGGGAAAAACGATGGGAGAAGCAAATGAAAAATGAAAGGAACGGAGGGGATTGATGATGGGTGACGGGCGATTTCTGATTGTCGAGGTGGAGAGCAAGGGGCGCAGGCAATGCCCGTTGCAGAAACGAGGAGCCGACGCCCAGCACTCATCAATCAAACCGCATTTCGGATGGTGACCGGTTCTCGACAAGGCCCGTCCCATGGCGAACGCGATTTCGCGCGCCGGGCGTGGCAGGTGGCGGCCCGCCGGCTGGCGTGGGTGGCGGGCGTGTTCTGTGTCGTTCTCGGCGGCCTCCTTGTCCACAACAGCTTCCGGCTCTACCGGGGCGCGGGGGACGCAAAACTCCGCCTGGTCGAGGCCCGGGAGCTGTTGCCGCTGAAGAACTCCCTGCGCGACAACCCCCGCGACGCGGAACTCAAGGAGGACATCCGGGAGCGTGATCAGTTACTACGAGAGGAGTATTTCCGGCGCAAGGCGATCGCGGAGCGGGGCGCGATGGCGCTGCTTGGCGGCGCGGCGGTGTTCGTGGCGGCGCTGCAGGCGGCCCTGCTGCTGAAGCGTTCCGGGCCGGCGGTTCCGGATCTTTCGCGGGCGCCGGAAGACCCCGCGAAGGAGGCGAACCGGGCCGGACAGGCGGTGGCGGGAGTCTCGCTGGCGCTGGCCGGGCTGACGGCGGCCCTTGTCTGGGGTGTGACGCCCGAGTGGGACGGGAAGGACGTCCGGTTGAGGGGCGCCGCGTCCGGAGGGGGCGCCGCCGAGGTCCCCGGGACGGCTCCCGGGACGGTCTCCGCCGCCGGGGATCCGGAGTGGTATCCGTCGCAGGACGATATCGCGAACAACTGGCCGCGCTTCCGGGGTCCGGGGGGACTCGGGATCACGCAGTTCGAAGGGCTGCCGGAAACGTGGGACGGCAAGACCGGCACGAACATCCTGTGGAAGACGGAGATTCCCTTGCCGGGAGAGAACTCACCGGTCGTCTGGGGTGACCGGATCTTCCTGACGGGCGCCACCTCGAAGCGGCGCGAGGTCTACTGCATTGACGTCCGCAGCGGGGAACTTCTCTGGGGAGAGCCGGTATCCACGGCACAGGGGGGCCGGGCGGAGCCGCCCGAGGTGATGGAGGACACCGGATACGCGGCCTCGACGGGGGTCACCGACGGGCGGCGGGTATTCGCGATCTTTGCGAATGGCGAAGTGGCGGGGTTTGACGTCGCGGGGAAGCGCCTGTGGGCGCGCCACCTCGGCACGCCGGAGAACATGTATGGATACGCCACCTCGCTGGCGATGTGGCGGAACCGGGTGCTGGTCGTTTTCGACCAGGGGGAGGCCGACGAGGAACGATCGAAGATCCTTGCGCTGGATGCGGTGACGGGCGAGACGGTCTGGTCGACGCCCCGGCCGGTGGCGAACTCGTGGTCCACGCCGATCGTGATCACGGCCGCCGGCAAGGAGCAGGTCGTCACGTGCGCCAGCCCGTGGGCGATCGCGTATGATCCGGCGGAAGGGAGCGAGATCTGGAAGGCGAAGTGCATGGAGGGTGATGTGGCGCCGTCGCCGACGTTTGCCAACGGGTTGGTCTACGTGGCGAGCGACCAGGATTCGGTGGCGGCGATCCATCCCGACGGGGCGGGGGACGTGACGGGGAGGAAGATGGCCTGGAGCTGGGACAAGGGGGACCTGCCGGACCTTTGCAGCCTGCTTTGCGACGGGCCGCGGCTCTACACCCTCATCTTCGGGGTGCTGCACGCGTTCGACGCGATGAACGGGGAACACCTCTGGAAACATGATTTCGAAGAGCAGTTTCAGGCCTCTCCGACGCTGGTGAACGGGCGGCTTTGGCTCCTGAACTCGAACGGGGTGATGATCATGGGAACGGCGGACGGGGAGGGGTTTGCGGAGACCAGCCGGGCTCCGCTGGGTGAGAAATGCGGCGCGTCGCCGGCCTTCGCACCCGGCCGGGTTTACTTGCGCGGCCGCAAACATCTGTACTGTATCGGAAGGAATGACGAGCGCTGACCGTCAGGAGTCCGCTTTTTCTGCTCTATGCCCGGGATACTGATAGACGGCCGTTCGATTGAGGTCCCCGACGGCGCCACCGTCCTGCAGGCGGCGCGGCGGGCCGGGATCGAGATCCCCACGTTGTGCTACCTCGAGGGGTTCGAGGCCGGAGCGTCGTGCATGGTGTGTGCGGTGCGGCTGAAGCACAACGGGCAGTTCATCCCGTCCTGCGGGTCGCGCGTGGTGGACGGGATGGAGGTCGAATGCGGCACGCCGGAGGTTCGCGAGGCGCGCCGCATGGCCCTCGAGCTGTTGTTCAGCGATCATCTGGGCGATTGCCTGTCGCCTTGTCAGCGGATTTGTCCGGCGCACCTTGGCATTCCGGCGGTTCTGAAGCACGTCCGGGAAGGAGATTCCGGGCTGGCGGCGGGCGTGATCCGGAATGACC
>CAYPUM010000174.1:0-7676 GCA_964413545.1 uncultured Roseibacillus sp.
AGAAAACCACTTCCCGGTAATCGTTGTCTCCGGCGGCGTGGCAAGTGCGGGTCGAGGTGACCAGTCCGTCGCCGACGCTGGCGGTCCCCGAGCCCGGAATGTCTTCGTCGTAGAAGGTGGCCGAAATCTTCATCATGTTGTTGGGCGGGCCGGCGGCGGGCTCGCCGGGGGAGCCGCCGGTGTCGTCGGTGCCGCGCCAGGTTTCGACAGCCCGGCCCAAAGCGTCGTATTCGCTCCAGGCGATGCGGCCCGAGGGCGAGACGGTCCGGTATTGCCTGCCCATGGCGTCATAGCCGTAGCGGGTGCGGTAGAAGTTGATGTTTTCCTGGCCGGGATCGCCGTCCTCGGACGGAATGGCGTAATAGTCGTCGGTGGCGGTGAGCTTGCCGGTCTGGTCGTAATGATGGCGGGTCCATGAAAGCCAGCGGACCTGCGAGGAGCGGACCAGGGATTCCGTTCCGTCCGGGGGATCCGTCATGGAAACGCCCTCGGGATCGACGGAGTAAATGTCGAGGGTGTTGCCCTCGTCGTCGGTGAGGGTGACCCGGATGGGCAGCAAAGGCTTGTCGGTTTCGTCGTTCCAAGCCGGATAGGTGCGGGTTTCGTTGGCCAGGTAGACGGTGTGGGTGGTCCGCCCGCCGGGTTCGACCATCTTGACCCGCCGCCCCTCGTGGTCGTTCACGGAGCGGGTTTCCAGGTTGAGCCCCGAGGTGGTCTCGTACTCGGCCGTGGGGGGAGAGGGAATGGTGGGATCGGGCGGGGTGGCGGTGTTGATGTCGCGGACCTCGTAGACCAGCGCTCCGGTGTCGTCGTCGTGTTCCCGGTAGCTGACATGCTCTTCGCCGTCCTTGCTCCAGATCAGCGCCCCGGTGTCCCGGGCGTGGTATTCCCGTTGCTCCACGGCCACACCGGAGCCGTTTTGCTCCGTCGGCACCGCCACATGGGTGGTGACTCGCTCCTTGAGTTGGGTGCACTCTCCGTTGCCGGGATCGTCTCCGTCGTGAAACGTGTACGTGTAGCTGGTGGTGATTCGTGAAGCGTCGTCACGGTTGGTTTTGCCGTGTGCGGGGTAATCGTAGCGGGCCACGGGCAGACGTTTGGGCTTGTTGGTGGCGCCGTCGCCGTAGTCGGCGGCCCGGACGTAGCAGGCGGTGCCGTTCTCGCCCTGCTTGATCCTTTCATCGGTGCGTCGGCCTTCGCTGTTGTATGCGTAGACCTCGATGACTCCGGTGCTGTCGTTGAGGGTGAGCTGGTCGTTTGTGCCGGTTGAGGGGTCGAGGAATTCGTCGATGTTGCCGGCCCCGTGGGTCACGATGGTGTGGGCCGAGGGCTTGCGCTTCTCGGTGGGCTGATTCATCCAGGCCTCGTCAATGCCGCCCACCAGCTGCGAGGTGCACCAGTAGGAGGGACTTGTGATGTTGCCGGTGGCGGTCACTTTCCGCAGTCCGATGCCGTATTCGTTGAGTCCGTGGATCTTGCGCCGGGCAAAGGCGCCGTCGTTGCCGGCGATGTCCTCGACCACCAGGAATTTGACGTCCCCGGTCGCTTCGGAAGTGGATTGAGCGCCAAACATGTAGTAGTAGGTGTGGGAGACCCCGCCGCCTGCGCTGCCTCCGCCGCATCCCCCGCAGGAGCCTTTGAAAGTCTGGGTCTTGACAAATCCGGTTTCATCCCGGTTGGTTCCGCCGTATTTGCCGTTGAGGTTTTCGGCTCCCCCGGCCCAGACCGTGGGGATGGTGTTGGTGCTTGCGGGCTCGATGTAATAGGTGAAAGCCCGGGAAGCGTAATCGGCGAGAGTCATTGCCTCGGCGATGACCTCGTCGCAGTCCACGGACAGAAGATCGGTGGGGCCGGTGACGGGAGGGCTGGCCGTGACCATCCTGCGGACCGCCTCGGCTTCGAAGACCCCCTTGAGTTGATGGGCTGTCCCGTCCGAGTCGCCGGCCCGGTAATAGCGATACTGGGTGGTCGGGATGGCGCCCTTGACCACGAAGTAGGCATCGCCACTGGAGATGGACGCATCAAAGCCTTCGCCCACGGTGATCGTGTTGGCGGTGTTCGAGGCGATGGTCCGGCTCTGAGCCAGATTGTCGCCATCGGTCATGACGAGGTTCCATCCGGCCAGTTCGTCGACTTCCCAGTCGGCCGTGGAGTCGGTCAGGACGGTGGTCGAACCGTTCTGCGAGGCGCTTCCCGTGGCAACCACCTCCCTGCAGGAACGGACTTGGAGCAGATCGCCGTCGCTTCCGCAATCGTTGCTGAAACTGCCGTCGCCGAAGTAGACGTAGACGGTGCCGGCCACCGGATTGCCGGCGGGATCGTAAACCGCGAGACTGCGAATCCGGTCCTGGTTGACTCCGCTGGCGATGTATTCGTAGAGGACGCTCGCCTCGCCGGTGGTGGTCACCGAGGTGATCTGATCCTCGTCCCGGTCGAAATGGAAGGATATTTCGTTGCCGTTGGGATCGGAGCGCCGGATCAAACGGCCTCGCTGGTTTTCCGCCCACAGGTCGTCCTTGCCGGCAAATTCGTAACGGTCGAGGCTGGCGTCCAGGATCAAGACCACATTGTCGAGCACCTTGAAGCCGTTGCCGTTGCCCACCTCGTGTTCCAAGGCTTCCGCCCAAGTGATGGTGGTGGCGGTGTTGGTGGCGATGGTCCTTTCCCAATCCTGGTTGGGTCCCGAGGTGAAATAGATCGTCCGTCCCGCCAGTTCATCGTCGCTCACGCCCATGTCGGCGGTGGTCAGGCTGGTTTCGTCGCCGCCGGTGGCTGTTCCGGTGACGGTCTCGTTCCAAGTGAGGGAGGCCTTGTAGTCATTGGAGGCGGTGTAATTGCCGGGAGAGCCGCTCCCCGTGAAGTCTTCCCGGTGGCCGGCCATGTTGTTCATGAAGATCGTGCTGCCCAGCCACCCCAGTTCGAGGGTGAGCATGTCAACTTCCCAATTGTTGCCCTGGATATCGTTGCCGCTGATGTCCACCGTGCTGTAGGTCAGGTAATTGCTCCAGCCAAAACCGGGGCCGGGCAAGTTGGCGGTTTCAATGCCTGTCTCCTCGAGGCCGTCCACCAGCACGACCGTGCCGGTGGTTCCATCGTCGGGGCTCTTCTCAGGATGGCCTGTTCGCCCCGAACTCGTATCGTCTCGGCAAGGATCAGGCGAAGTGGAGCCGAAACAGCCCAACACCGGCGTCAGTGCGGCCATCATCAACAGTGCGGCAGCTACCCAAAAAAAACCGAGCGCCCATTGACGCTTGCGGTCCGCCGTCCACCGGCTCGGCCCGACTGATTGTTTCGGCTCCATATCAAGCTCTCCTGAAATTGTTGCTCGCTTTGCCATGGAAGGAGGTGTTTTCACGGTTGGTCCGGGGGACTCGGCTCCTTGAGCAGTTTTTCAAGTCTGGCGGCCCTCGCGGTGTCCCGGCGTTGTTTTGCCGCCGCCAGCCGCCGCAGAAGTTCCGCCCGTCTGCCCGGGATATCGCCCTTTTGAAGCAGCGCTCTTGCCGCCCGGATCCCGGCCTCGAGTTGCACCTGGGCCCGGTTTGCTTCGGCGCGCGCCACCAACACCGAGGCCTGCGCGACGGGGTCCTTGAAATCCCCGGCCGCCTCCTCCAGGAGACGCAGGGCCCTGGAGTGCTCCTGGACACCCCGAGAGGGTCTGAGGGCTTCGTAAAGCAGGCGCAGGCGCAGGGAAGGGGACTGAGCCTCGGCGATGGCCCGCCGCATCCTTGCCGCGATCGGCCTCAGGGCGCGGTTGACGAGAAGCCCTTCGGCCCTGGCGGCGGCGGCCAGCCACTCGGCCTCGAGGTCTTCTTTGACCTCTCCATGCGAGAGGATCTCTTCAATCAGGCCGTCGCATCGTTCCTGCTGGCCCGCCTCGAGACAGCACCACGCAAACACCATGAGCAGTTCCGGCTGGGGCCGGGCCTTCGAGCCCGCCAAGGCCACGCGCATCATCTCAAGGGACCACTCTGATTGCAGGGGCGCGCACACGAGGACGTAATCCCGGAGTCGGAACTCCTCGAGCTTGCCGGACCGCGAGAGCCGCAGGAGCACGGCCGTATACTCGGGGCAGTCGAACTCCGGGCCTGTCAGCAGGTTGCTGCGAAGCATCCTGCCGGTGCGCAGCAGGGTGTTGGAATCCACCGAACGACGGCCTTCCCGGGTGCCGAAGAGGGCTTGATACTCCCGGCTCGCCCATTTGCGCTCCTTTTGCCACTCGTTCTCCCGGCTCCATGCCACCCTCAGTTGCCGGCACCGCTCGACGGACCATCCCCTCTTCTCCGACAAACCCTCATCGTAGCGCCGCAGCGCTTCGCGGACTTTCTCCGGTTCCTGAAGCCGGTCCAGGGCCTCCAGGATGAGGCCCGCCTCATGGGCGGAGACCTTCTCCAGGCCGGGGGCCAGATATTGATTCTCGATGAACTCCAGGAGCTGCCGGCTTCCCGGCCCGCCCGGTTCACCGGTCTGCTGAAAGTAGCGGGCCAGTGTGAGGACCTCCGCCGGGCCGGGCCTCTCGCCCTCGGCGGCGGCCAACCCGGTCGAGAATGCGCCGAAGGCCAGGGCCGACGCGCACAGAACCACAGATCCCCTCAGATTCCTGATGCTTGTGCTCTTCATGACTGTTGCGCCTCTTCCGCGAGTTTTCCCAAGGGCAAGTCGCACCGTGCCGGCCCGGACGCGCCTGAACAAACCCGGGCCCCGCCGTGCCGTGTTCTAGCTCTTCCTCGACAGCCACTCGCGGACCACTTCCGTGCCCTCCGCGTCGTTGAGGAGGACCAGCGCCTTGCCGAGAGCGATGACTTCATCGGTTCCAAGCTGGTTGAAGACCGCCACATTGCCGATGTATGCGGCGCGGATCCGGGCGGCCCAGTTCGTGCTGGCGGCGTCAGTGCGACCCTTGGCGTAGTATCTGGCCAGATCCCACCACTGACCGCAGCTCACCGACCGGACCGTCTCGTCGTCCGTGAGATATTTGTTCTCGATGTGTCCCACCAGCTTCGGCCACGCCTTGACGGTCTCATCGCCGGGTTCGAGGGCCGACAGGCGCCGTCCAAGGTCGATCAGTCCCACGACCTCCCAGGTGAGCCAGGTCTCGTCGGTCAGGACTCCGGACACCGAGATCGGTCGATCGGGAGTGACCTTGACTCCCAGAAGGCCGAGGATCCCGGACAGTTGGTCGCGGCGTTTTTCTTCGCCCGGCGAAGTCCGCTCCAGGGCCCCGAGAAATCGCGCCGCCCACCTCTTGCGCTCCTCCCCGGCAAGGTCTTGCTCCAGGGGCCTGATGAGCCGGAACCACAGCTCCGGAGCGATCGTCTCCACGCTCCTGCCCTCCGCAAGGTAGGTCTGCTGGATGTGTTCCGCCAACGCCCGCCGGGCCGCCCCGGCCGATCCGCCCCCGCCGGCCAGCCGGCCGGCCATCGACGCCAACTGCGCAATGTCGCCGGATTTCCAGGCGTCATTGTCGATCACCCAGGCCGCAAACACCTCCTTGGACCGTTCCGGAGCATCAAGGCGCTGGAGCATCTGGCTATAGACCTCGCGGTCCTCGGCTGAGAGTTCACCGAGAACCTGCTCGGTCGTGAAGACCGCAAACAACTTGTCGGCCCATAGCTCCTTGGTCTCCTCTGCGAGGGTCGGGTGGAACGCCTGGACCAGGATCGACCATCCCTCCAGGGTGACTGACCTGATGGTTTCCGGATCTGTCAGGCACCGGACTTGCACGTTTTCCGCCAGCCTGGCGCGGGCCTCAAGGGTGAAGGGGGTGTGCAGGTTTCTGTGCATTGCCAGGACTTCACCCAGCCCGAGCTTGTCGTCAGCCAGCTCCTTGCTCACCCGGTCCGCCAGCAATTGGGACGCATCTTCAACCCCGAGGGCATGCAGCGCCGCCGCCGTGTCCCGGCATTGGTTGAGGGTGAGATCGGCGGCGGCCTGGCCGTCGCCGAAAAACGCCTTCCGGATGTCCGCGGCCATGGTCCCCTTGGCCGGATCGGGCATGTGACTTCCCACCTCCGCCGCAACCGGCACCCACTGTTTGAGGTCGAACTTGTCCGTGCCCTTGGCCTGAGAGTAGCGCTGGGCGGCGTACGCGCCGAACTGCCCCAGGATCTCTTTGGAAAAGGGCAGTTGGCCCTTCAACCTGCTGGCCTCCCAGCGCAACGCGCCCGGCTCCATCTTCGTCCATGCCTCGGGAACCTCCCCGGCACCCGATGCAACCGAACAAACCGAAAACACCATAACCAATGCCGCCAGCCCTTTTCCCATCATGGTCGTTGTCACTTTCATCAGAATCTCCTTCGTTTCCGTCGTTTTGATAAGAGGAAGCCCGCCCTGACTGTTAAGATAACTGTACTTGGACCGTCTCACCGGGAAACCTTGTTTCCTTGTTTCCCGCAGGCCCCGATGTCCTCATCTTCGGGTCTGCATCCATCCATACGATGCCATTCGCCGCCCGGGAAAGAAGAATCTGTTTGTCAAATTCGGAACTCGTTATCCAAATCGGAACGATTCAGTCCGCGCTGTGACGATCCCGTCGAATTCCGCCCAGGGCCGCGAACATCGAGACGAAGACGGCGGGCGGCACACCGTGGATCCGAAGAAACTTCCGCGTGAAGCTCGCATGATGGGCCAGGCCCAGCAGACGGGCCACCTCTCCCGGCTTCCATCCGTCCACAAGCAGACGGCGGGCCGCGACCATCTGCTGCCAGTCCAGCCAGCAACTCGGCGTCAGCCCAAGATCCCGGTTGAAGATCTTCTGCAGGCAGCGCCCCGTGATTTCCAGCTCCTGGCAGAACGCATCGACCCGATAGCCGGTCCGGGCCGCCAGTTGATCGAGCCGTGCAATTGCCACGCCGCAGGGGCACAGTAGCCAGAACCACCCCTTCTCGTAGGTGATCCGCAATCGGCAGCCGGTCCTCCAGCAACGGCGATGCACGGGTATCGTCAATCAAAGGTCGGCAGGGTCCCCATGAGTTCCGAGGGATGCCCAGGAGTTCCCCGGACACGCTGCTGCCCTTGGTCGTGGGTCTCATTTCTTGAAACCCGACCTTCGGGAACCGGAGCAGGGCGCAAGGAGCAGCGGGCCGCCATCCTGTTCGATTCACCGCATGGGCTATCAGGTCGGGGGCGGCGGTTCAAGAGAAAGCGGGGCCGGTACACCAAGGTTTATCCGAGAGACGACGAGGGTTCATTCCTGAGTTATCGTGGTGGGATCGTCGGATATCAGGGCATGAGTCTTGCCTCTGCCGCGACCGCGCCAGCTGGAAAAAGGAAAGGAGGCCCCGCCCGCCTTCCCTCGGTTCGGAGGAAGGCGGACGGGGGAACCTCGCAACGGGATGCAGCGCAGGATGCAGGGCGCGGAAGCGCAGGGCGATGGTTCGCAGCGCCTCGGAGGGGAGGTCGGGGGGGTGGTTGCTCATGAGGAGGCGGGGTTGGGGTTCGGAGCGGGGTTCGGAGCGGGGTTCGGATTGGCCGCCGCCGGGACGGGTCGGCTTCATGCTCCCGCCCCTTCCTCCTGCCGCTTGAACTTGAGCTGGTCCACCATGCATTCCGCGGCGGAGATGTCGTCGCGGGGCCCGAGGCAGACGGGCTGGCAGACCGCGCCGGTCTCCGGGAAGGCATGGAGGTAGCACAGCTCCAGCACCGCCTGGCCCGGCTCGGCCACGGCCTTCAGCTCGCGG
>CAYPUM010000175.1:0-7578 GCA_964413545.1 uncultured Roseibacillus sp.
CAGCTCCTCCTGCAATCCGTCCCCCTCACAGCCATCCAGAACCTCGCCGGCGAAACGATCGAGATCCCAGAGTTGCCCGTCGGTGATGGTCGTCACCACCTTTCGCACGTGCCCCGCCATGGGCGCCCCGAGCCCTCGAAGCCAATCGAAACACTCCGAGGCCTGCCAGACGAGATGCCGCTCGCCTTTCGTCAGTCCGGCTCCGCCGAGGTGCCGCCTGAGCTCCGCTGCCAGTTCGGGGACCGCGCCCGGGTCGCCCGGCGAAGCCACCGCCTCCCGAAACCGCTGCAACAGCTCGCGGCGCGCCGCCTCCTCCAACCGGCCCGCGTCCGCGATGGTGTCGCTCAACCTCGCCAGGAGATAGCCCAGACTGGCGGGGGCCCGCATCCCGCGTGGAAGCACCCGCAGCGTCAGGAAGAACGATCGCGAGACCGCTTGAAGGATCTCGCCCTGCAGGGCGGCGGGGTCGACGTCCGGCGTGGTTCGTTTCATGAGGTCCGCGGCTGAATTCGCTTCCGTCCCGCTCGACGCGCGGCCATCGTCCTCATACTCTCCCGGCCCGACAAGCCGCATCTCTTGCACCTCTATCTGCACATTCCATTCTGCCACCGCGTCTGCCCGTATTGCTCGTTTTACAAGCATACTCCGGGTGCCACCGGCATGGGGGATTTTGTCGAGACGGTGGTGAGGGAAGCGCGGTTTCGCGCCGCACGGCACCGTCTCGAGGAAGCCGCCACCCTCTACCTTGGCGGCGGCACGCCCTCGATGCTGTCCCCCACCCACCTGCGCGCTCTTTTCGGGGGGCTCCAAACCGTCTTCCGGCTCGCGAACGGGGCCGAGGTGACCCTCGAAGCGAACCCGGCCACCTTCACCGCGCGGACCGCCACACTTTACCGGCAACTCGGGGTCACGCGCGTCTCCCTCGGCATCCAGTCCTTTCACCCCCGGCATCTGCACACCCTTGGGCGCGAGCACAACCCCGGCGAAGCCCGCGCATCGTTTCACCTCCTCCGCCAAGCCGGAATGCCAGCCATCAGTATCGACCTCCTCTTCGCCATCCCCGGCCAGTCCCTCGACGACTGGAAGGACACCCTCGACCAGACCCTCTCACTCGAACCCGACCACATCTCGGCATACAACCTCACTTACGAGGAGGACACCCCCTTCTTCGCGCAGATGGGCCGCGGGCGTTACAGGGACGACCCACACGCCGGAGCCGCCATGTTCGAACTCGCCCACACCCGCCTCACGGACACCGGATTCCGCCACTACGAAACCTCCAATTACGCCCGCCCCGGATTCGAATCCGTCCACAATCAAGCCTACTGGGAAGGGGCGGACTACCTCGGACTCGGGCCGTCGGCCGTTTCCACCCTCGGTGCCCGCCGCTGGAAAAACATCCCCCACACCGGCCGCTACACCTCGATGGTCCGCCAACTCGGCCACGCCGAGCACGAATGCGAAGACCTGCTCCCCGAACAGCTCCGCCTCGAACGACTCGCCCTCCTCCTGCGAACCGACTCGGGCGTCCCCCTCGCCCACCTCCGCCACATTCCTCCCGCCCGCCTCGAACAACTCAAATCCGAACACCTCGCCGAAATCACCAGCAGCCACCTCCGCCTCATCGGACGCGGACCCCTCCTCGTCGACGCCGTCGCGGAACACCTCGTGGGGTGAACCATGATCGGTCACTGACGGAATATCGTGAAAACAACCCTCCGGGACCACCCAACTGACGAAATATCGCCTCCCGAAAAACCCAAAACCGCCCTCCCCCCCCTCGCCATGCTCAACCGCACCTACCCGCTGGCCCGGCGTCTTCTGTTTCAACTCAACCCTGAGCGCGCTCATGATTGGTCCATGCGGGCCATGCCGCTGGCAGACCGGACCGGCCTCCTGCGAGTCCTTGCAGACCGGATTCCTCCGACGGATCCCGTCACCTGCATGGGGATCGCGTTTCCGAACCCGGTGGGCCTCGCGGCCGGGCTCGACAAGGACGGCGACTGCCTCGACGCCCTTGGGCGCCTCGGGTTCGGATTCGTCGAGGCCGGAACGTTCACCCCGCGCCCCCAGCCCGGCAACCCCAAACCCCGCCTCTTCCGCCTCAAACCTCAACTCGCCATCATCAACCGCATGGGATTCAACAATCCCGGCATCGAAATGGGCGTCGCCAACCTCGCAAAATCCCGCTCGTTCCATGGCGTCGTCGGCATCAACATCGGAAAAAACAAGGATACCCCCAACGAACACGCCGTCGAGGACTACCTCGCCTGCCTGCGCGCCGCATGGAACGCCGCCGGCTACATCGCCGTCAACCTCTCCTCCCCGAACACCCCCGGCCTGCGCGACCTCCAGGCCGCCGACTCCGCCGCCCGGCTCCTCGAACGGCTCCAACAGGAACAAACCCGCCTGACATCCGAAACCGGCCGCCGCGTCCCCGTCGCCTTGAAAGTCGCTCCCGACCTCGACGAGGCGCAGATCGACGCTCTGGCCCGCGTCTTCCTCGACGCCGGCCTCGATGCCCTCATCGCCACCAATACCACCGTGGCCCGCCCGGATCTCGCCGGCCACCCCCGCGCCAGCGAAACCGGCGGCCTCTCCGGCGCCCCCCTCGCCCGCCTCGCCACCGAGGTCATCGCCGCCTTCCACGCCGCGATGGGAACCCGCGTCCCCATCATCGGAGTGGGTGGCATCCTGACCGCCGCCGACGCCCTCGACAAACTCAACGCCGGCGCCACCCTCGTCCAACTCTACACCGGCTTCATCTACCGCGGCCCCCGCCTGGTCCACGACATCATCAAAACCCTCCCGAAAACGACCGCCAATCGGCAGACTTGATTGCGCAGACGCGGACAACCTCCCGCAACGGTTCCGCAGAACCACACTCTTTTCCTTGCGGCCCCGGCAAATTTCATTAGGATGGGCAAGCAATCAATCTTGATTAGAAAAAGGTCATGAAAATGAGAATTCTTGCGTGTCTTGCCGTTCCCGCCGCCTTTGCGCTTTCCAATTGCGCCGGTCCGACCACCCATGCCCAGCGGGACGCCGCCACCGGGGCCGCCCTCGGCGCAATCGGAGGCGCGGTCATCGGCAACAACGTTGGCGACGGCAATGCCGCGCGGGGCGCCGCCATCGGCGCCGCCGCCGGAGGCGCTGCCGGATACCTGCACGGCAAAAACAAGGACCAGCAATACGGCTACCGCTACTAAAGGCAGCCGCCTTCTGGACCTCCCCCCTGCATCCGTCCAGTGTGCCGGCACCCCCGCGCCAGCCTTGTATGAGCGAGTTGGCGCGAGCCAAACCCGGACCGGGCAGTCCGTGAGGAGGGCGAAGGCGCCTCCCGGGACCCCGCTTCCCAGGTGCGGTTGGCGGACGTCTTGCGGGGTGCCGCCGTCCCGGCGGCGTGATTCGAGTCCCTGAAAAGCGCAACTCGTCACGGAGTCAGGTTTTCGGGCCGCCATTTCGGTGAACGATAGCGGGCGGCGAGAGCGGATGACGAGGGGCGCTTCGCTCAATCGTTGGCCGTTCTCGTTGCCGCTCTCGTCAACCGGTCCGAGGCGTGCCTCGCCGGATCTTCGCACCCAAACCCCATGTCATGGGCGCGCGTTTTTCCTTCTCCGGAATTGCCCTTCGTCTCGTCCCTCTTAAAAGTGCCAACCACTTCGCCGAACAGAGGCAGGCACAACCATGAAAGGGATGACCCACTTGCTGCTCCTCCTTGGCGCTCTCGCGCATTGGGACGCTGCCTTGTCGCAGAGCGACATCGATCCGTTTGCCTCCGGAACGAGCCCGGATTCGCATTCCACCGAGGCGGCGCTTCTTTCGGAAGTCGACACGATTGCTCCCGGCGAGGAGTTCACGGTCGCGATCAAGCTCGCGCACCAGCCCGGCTGGCATTCGTATTTCGTCAACCCCGGGTCGGTCGGCATGGTTCTGAAACCGAATTGGGACCTCCCGGAAGGTTTTGAGGTGAATCGAGTCGGCTGGCCGGTTCCGAAGATCAGCCTCACGGCCGGCGAGAAGACGTTCGGATACGAGGGAACGGTCTATCACCTCTTCCGGGTGGCGCCGCCCGAAAACCTCGCCCCGGGCACAACCGTCACCCTCAAGGCCACCCCTGCCTGGCAGATCTGCGACGAGAAGAATTGCATCATGGAGCCGCCCTTCAACAAGGAGGTCACGCACGAAGTCGAACTGCAGACCGCCGCCGCCGCCGCCGTGAACCCGGAACATGAAAACGCGTTCCAAGCCGCGCGCGCCATGCTGCCGCAACCCCTGCCCGACGATCTCTCGGTGCGCGCCACGAGGGACACCTCCGGCGTCACGATCCACCTCGCGCCGGCCTCGAACGTGCCCGAAGAGGAAATATACTTTTTCGATTACGACCGGCAGCTCGCCGCGCAGGACGATCCCGTCATCGAGCGCGGCGAGGAAGAGGTGCGCTGGAAGATCGCATGGAATCCCGACGACGACGCCCCCCGTCTCGATCGCCTCGCCGGCATCCTGAAGATCGGCGAACAGGGCTACCATGTCGATCCACCATTCACCACCGCCCGCCGTCCCGGGGTCGCCTTCGGTCGTCTCCTCGCCATCTTCGGCGGCATGTTCCTCGGCGGCATGATCCTCAACCTCATGCCTTGCGTCTTCCCGGTCATCGGCCTGAAGATCATGGGATTCGTCCAGCAGGCCGGGGAGGCCCGTGGCAAGATCGCCATGCACGGTATCGTCTTCACCGTCGGCGTGGTGCTCTCGTTCTGGGTGCTGGCAGGATTCCTGCTGGGCCTCCGCGAGGGCCTGCTCGGGGGCGCCGCAGACCGGGAGGTCAGTTGGGGATACCAGCTCCAGAACCCATGGATGGTTTGGGGCCTCATGCTCGTGATGTTCCTTCTGGCCCTGAACATGTTCGGCGTCTTCGAGATCGGCGCCTCCGCCACCGGCGTCGGCGGAAACCTCGCCCGCCAACAAGGCATGGCCGGCACCTTCTTCTCGGGAGTCCTCGCCACGATCGTCGCCACCCCGTGCTCGGCGCCCTTCCTCGGGGCGGCCCTCGGCGCAACGTTCACCCTGCCCCGCCTCACCTTCATGACCTCCTTCACGTTCATGGCGCTGGGGTTGGCCGCCCCCTACCTCGTGCTGTCGATCTTCCCGCAACTCGTCCAGAAACTCCCGAAACCGGGTCCATGGATGGAGTCCTTCAAACAGGCCATGTCCTTCCTTCTCTTCGGCACGGCCGGATTCCTCCTCTCGGTTTACGTCCAACAAATCCAGCTCTCGGCGATGCTCGAAGTGATTCTCGGGTTGGCCGGCCTCGCCGTCGCGGCGTGGATCTACGGCCGGTGGTGCACCATCGCCCGCTCGAAACGCACCCGGATCACCGGCGCCCTCGTCGCGATCGCCTTCGCGGCCTTCGGTGTCACGCAGTCCAAACCTCCCGCCAAGGGACTCGAATGGAAGGAATGGTCCCCCGAGACGGTCCGGACCGCCCTCGACGAGGGCCGCCCCGTCTACGTCGACTTCACCGCCGCATGGTGCGCCACCTGCCAGGTCAACAAGAAGATCGCCTACACTCCCAAGGTGCGCGAACTCTTCGACACGCACAACGTTCTCGTCCTCAAGGCCGACTTCACCAACCGCGACCCCGAAATCGCCTCCGCCATCGAAGAACTGGGACGCGCCGCGGTGCCCGTCAACGTCCTCTACGTCCCCGGCGACGACTCCCCACACGTCACCGCAGAACTCCTCACCGGCCCATACATGGCCGACTTCCTCCAAAAGCACCTGCCCCCCTCGCGCGGCTGACGCCGACCTTCCCGAGCCTTCCGGAGTGCCGTGGCAAGCGAGGCACGAGCAACTTGCCCGTCGTAACCCGCAGCCGTTCGACAGGCTCAGGCCCTGAGCTGCGTCGAAGGGGGCGAAGTCGGGCGACACCGCTCTGGCGGATCGCCGCCCGCCCCCCCAAAAAGCGCCGTCGCCGTCCCTTGCGGGACTCGGCCGGCGCACTAACACGCAAATCCGTTAACGTCAACGAAGTTGCGTGCGGGAATGAATGGTTGCCATCGGGCGCGGGGTCGCTTTCCTTCCCGTGACATGCCTGAGACGCGTCCCCAGATTGTGGTTGATGACCCGTGGCTTGATCCCTACGAGGCAGTGATCGAGCGGCGCATCGAGCGATTTCGAAGTCTGCGCGATGAGATCGTGCGTTCCTACGGGAGCCTGCGCGCCTTTGGTGCGGCGCACCTGCACATGGGGATTCACTATCATCCGTCATCGGACACCTGGACGATCCGGGAATGGGCGCCCGCAGCCCGCAGCGTTTCCCTGATCGGGCAATTCAACGCGTGGTGCCGGACGAGTCATCCATTGGCGCCGGCCGGCCAGGGCGTCTGGCAACTGGTGCTGCCGGGAGCGCTCCTCGAGCACGGGCAGGAGGTCAAGCTGCACATCGTGGGGGCCGATCACTCGGCCCTCGACCGCATCCCCTCGTGCATATTTCGCAGCGTTCAGGACCCCGAAACACACGGCTTCACGGGGCAGATCTGGTCTCCGTCCGAGCCCTATGAATGGCGGCATTCCTTCGACCCCGGAACCATCGCCACCCCGTTCATTTACGAGGCGCACGTCGGGATGGCGGGCGAGGAGCCGCGCATTCACACCTATCGCGAGTTCGCTGACAACGTTCTGCCCCGCATTGTCGAGGCGGGCTACAACACGATTCAGCTCATGGCGGTGGCGGAGCACCCCTACTATGCCTCCTTCGGCTATCACGTCTCGTCGTTCTTCGCCCCCTCGTCGCGTTTCGGCGCCCCGGAGGATCTCAAGCACCTGGTCGACACCGCCCACGGCCACGGTCTCGCGGTCCTCATGGACATCGTGCACTCGCACGCCATAAAGAACTACGGGGAAGGCCTGAACAACTTCGACGGCTCGGGCGGGCTCTACTTTCACGCCGGCGGCCGGGGGGAACACGCCGGGTGGGACTCGAAGTGCTTCGACTACGGACGCCGCGAGGTGCAGCGCTTTCTTCTCTCCAACGTCCGCTATTGGCTCGAGGAGTTCCGCTTCGACGGCTTCCGCTTCGACGGGGTGACCTCCCTGCTTTACTGGCACCGCGGCCACGCCGCCTTCGACCACTACGACAAGTATTTCGTCCATGACGTCGACGAGGACGCCATTCTCTACCTCCAGCTCGCCACCAGCATCGCGCGCGAGTGCCGGCCGGACGCCATCCTCGTCGCGGAGGACATGTCCGGCATGCCCGGCCTCTGCCGCCCCGTCGCGGAGGGAGGATTCGGATTCACCCACCGCCTCGCAATGGGCATCCCCGACTACTGGATCAAGCTCTTGAAACACCGCGCCGACGAGGACTGGAACCTCGACGAAGCGTGGGGGATGCTCGGCAACCGCCGCTACGGCGAGGCCAACATCGCCTACGCCGAGTCCCACGACCAGGCGCTGGTGGGCGACAAGACAATCGCCTTCTGGCTCATGGACCAGGAGATGTACTGGCACATGGACAAGGTCTCCGACAGCTACGTCATCGACCGTGGGATCGCCCTCCACAAGATGATCCGGCTCGTG
>CAYPUM010000176.1:0-7558 GCA_964413545.1 uncultured Roseibacillus sp.
ATTTCAAGGACTCTAGCGTCGCGCCAATCAACCTCTTTGTGTTATTTTTTAGTGAACAAGCATTTCGAAACCGCGTTTGTCCAAGCGACCGGCCATTCGCCCTACCCCTACCAAATCCGCCTCGCCTGCGGCCAATGCGGGCCCGAAAACGACTGGCTCGCCTCCGGCACCCCCTGCCAATCCCGACTCATCGACATCCCCACCGGCCTCGGCAAAACCGCCGCCGTCGTGATGGCGTGGCTGTGGAATCGGGAGACGTTTCGAGATGGGACCGGACCCCACAATTCCCGCGCTACGCAAACATCGTGAACACAGACAATCCGCACAACCCGCCACCCGAACTCACGCCCGCTCAGAGACGTCTTGCCGCTGAGGCCGCAGCCGAAGGCCTTGCGATCCAGGACCAGTTTGATCCTGAACCGAGATATAAACAACGGCCTGATCAACGGGACACTTCCCAAACAAACGCCTCACAAGCATCCAACCACTGCAAAGGAAGACCAAGAAAATGAATGCCGAGTCGCAACCACACACCTTGGATTATGAGACACTAAGAAACGCTGTGAGCGGGACCGGCGCTGCTTTCCGCTGCCGGACGGTCCTTCAACCCGCCGGTGGTCCCGGCGACAAGGTGTTCCCTCCGACCTACGCCGGTGCCGTCTACGCCACCGAGGAACGACGGGTGAGGAACGAGGACGGATCCTGGCAATCCGTTCCGTGCGTCCTGATGGACTCCGTCCAGTCCCAGGCCAATCGTTTGGAAGAGGCCCTCCAAGACGCCCTCGACACCGGGCGACTGGCCGACTGCCCCATCCCAGTCATCGAAGTCGATTTTTCCGGCGAAGACCTGCTGGATGAGATCGGCAGGATCACCAGCCTCCAGGCGCCCCACCGCGCCGCCGACGCCATCTTGCGAGACAGCCTGTTGGATGGTGAGCCGTTTCGAAAATCGGAAATTGGCAAGAAGCTCGACTACGCCAGCCTCAACAACGCGACGCCCCTCTACGAGATCTGCCCGACGGCGCTCGTCTTCGGCATCTGGGATTCCACCGGTCCCAAAGGCGGACTCGGCGCGAAGTTTCAGCGGGCGCTCGTGTCAGAAATTGTTGGAATCAACGCCGAAGTCGGAGCCAAGACCAGTAGCCGAATTGACCCCCTCCAAGTTCGCGCCGCTGCGAAGGTCATTAAGTCAAAGGAAGGCTATACGTTGGCCAAGGACGAGAAAACTAGAGGCGCGGTCTCTCCGTCCGAAGTGAACCACGGCAATATCCCCCCCGATATCGACCGGCAGGCGGGCGGTGTCACCATCGACTATGCCGAGCAAACGATCGTCCTCTCGCTTCCCGCCCTCCGCCGGCTCCATTTCCCGGTAAATGGCGAACCGCCAACGCCCGAAACCGATGCCGCAGGACGGACCGTGCTCGCCGCCCTTGGGATCGCTGCCGCCGCGCTTTCCGCGGAGAAGGGATACGACTTGCGCTCGCGCTGTCTGCTTTGGCCTGATGAACCGCTGAGCTGGGAACTTCTCGATAACCCCGGAACCGAGCCAACCCCATTGAGGTTCGACGCCGAAACCGCGCTTCGGGTCCTGGAGGAGGCCGTCGCCGCCGCGGAAGGAAAGGGATTGCACTGGCGGAGGGAGCCCTTGCAACTCAAGCCGGCGCCGCAATTGGTCGAGCTCCTGCGCCGCAGCCAGGAAATTGCCGCCGCCGAAGGACCTTCCGACGAGGGAGCCTGAACCATGTTCGCTTTGGGGATCGACTACCTTACCGGTTACGCCGCGGCGACCGACCCATGGAACCGATCGCAGGCGGAGTGGCCACCGCACCCGGGGCGCGTCTTCATGGCACTTGCCGCCGCATACTTCGAGACCAAGCCGGTTAATGGAGGGCCTGACGCGCGGGCAGCTTGGGATGCCGAAGCGGACGCCCTCCGCTGGCTCGAGGAACAACCGCCGCCCGGGTTTTCCGCATCGGAAGCTGACCGGCGCAGCGTGCTCGACGTCTATGTGCCGCCCAACGACATGGCCGGCAACAAGCGCACCGTCATTCCCGCCTTTCGCACCAACCGTCAGCCGCGCACCTTTCCGCGGGTTCGGCCTCATTCAACAGAAGTCTTCCTCATCTGGCCCGAGGCCGAACCGACCGAAGCTCACCGTGCCGCGCTTCAATGCCTCTGCGAGAAGGTCATCCGCCTCGGCCATTCCTCCAGCTTCGTGCGCATGTGGGTCGTTGATCCCGCAAACCGCCCTCTGCCCGACTATGTCCCGGCAGGAGAAACCGGAGGTGCTGCCATTATGCACCGCCTCCGTGTCGTTGGCCCGGGGACGCTCCGATACCTCGATGACCAATTCAACGGCGAGGCCATCGAGCGTTTCTTCGAGCTCGCAGCAGAAATGCAGACCGCCAGGGGGAAAGCGCGGAAGGAACATCAGGCGGCCTTTGAAAGCGAATTCGGCGCCCCATGGAAGCGCAGCCTTGATCCGCCACCCTCGCTGCGCCCGGTCCTCACCCTGACCCGGGAATACGTCCGAAACGACGCCATGAAGCAACGCGCCGCGCTCACCACCTGGTTCGATTCCAACCTCCTCGTCCTCGCCCAACTCGAGGGCCCCATCCTCGGCCTCGAATCCACCTGGCAGCTCGTCACCGCCTTGCGGGGCGCGATCGAAACGCACTGCCAGCCCACCCCGGAATGGATCAGCGGCCATCAACCCGACGGCAAACCCTCGGAAAGTCCCCACCTCGCCATCCTTCCGCTCGGCTTCGTCGACTCCCAGCATGCCGACGGCCATGTGCTCGGTCTTGCCCTCGCTATTCCCCGCCAGATTGCCCCGCGCGATCGAGGCAAAGCCCTCCGGCATCTCCTGTACAGCGCCAACGGCACGCCCGCCGAGATCACCCTCACCCTCGGGAAAGCGGGCATCTGCACTTTTCGTCTCGAAGAACGCGCCTCCCCGCCGCGTGCCCTTCAACCCGAAACGTGGACCGCTGCCCCGCACGGCGCCACCACATGGGCCAGCGTCTCCCCCGTCGTCCTCGACCGTCACCCCAAATCCGACCCCGCCAACGACCGAGGCGCTTGGACCGCCGAAGTCGCCGAAATCGTCGCCTCTTCCTGCGAGCGCATCGGCCTTCCCCGGCCCGATGAAATCGACATCGACAAAACCTCCTGGCACCGCGGCGCGCCCCGCGCCAAGCCCGGCCCCGATGGCTACCCCCTCATGCCCCAGCGCCCCGGCGGCCCCAACCGGCGCCAGGTCCACGTCTGGCTGCGCTTCAAAGAACCCATCCGAGGCCCCGTCCTCCTCGGCTCCGGTCGCTACCGCGGATATGGGCTCTGTCGCCCGATGGAGGCCCCATGAACCCACTCAGTGCCAACTCGCTATTGCTCGCCAACGCACCAAGTTCTTTTATCTTCATGGGCAAGCCAATCGATAAAGACCTGCATCACCGGTCCGTGCAGCGCGCGCTCGAACTGGGCCGGTCCAGCGACCCGGACGCCTTGCCTGAGCTCATCGAGCTCCTCACCATGCCCGCGGCGGAAATCCGGCGCCTGGCCGCTTCAGCCATCGGCAAGATCGCGCCCTTCGGTGCCGACGCGACAACCGCTGTGGAGGCGCTGGCGCCCGTCGCGCTCCGCGATCCACATCCGCAGGTCCGGCAGTACGCCCTGAAGGCGCTCAAGCTCTACGGGACGGCCGCCCGCGGGCATCTTCACGATCTGGACGACCTGGCCTCCAACGAGCGCGTGAAAGAGTATGTCCGTCGCGCCGCGCATTCCGCCGCCGAAGCCATCCGCGAGGCCGTGCGGCAGGCCGAGGCCGGGGCGGCGCCCCGCTGCGGGCGCTGTGGCGGCGAGGTCACGCCGGAGGAACACGACCGCAGTCGCCAGGCCTTTCAGCGCACGTTTTGCGACCGATGCTTCGACGAGGTCTTTCTCGAACGGCGCAACTTCGACACTAAAGTCGAACTCAACAAAACCATCATCGCCAAGGCTGGCATACTGGTTCAGTCCGACGGCGAGCGCCGCATCGCCGACTGGCTCACCGCGCACAACATTGCTTACCGATACGACGAGCGGTTCCGCATCCTCAGCGGCCACGCCGTGCGCCCCGATTTCTACCTGCCCGAACTCGATATCTACCTCGAATACTGGGGCATGGACACGGCCGACTACAAGATCGGCATGCTCAAGAAGCAGCAGCTTTACCAACAGGAAGGCAAACGGCTCATCTCGATCTATCCGGCGGACAAGTCGCGCCTCGACGCCCTCCTTCGCGACAAGCTGGCCCTCTTCGGCTTCCACGTTCCACCTCGTTGCGTCGACGGGCGATAGCGAGCCAGCCCACCGTTGCCATGCTGCAGGACTTCTCCAGATTCTTCCACGCCCTCTGGGGCTACGACCCCTTCCCCTGGCAGGCTGCGCTGGCGGAGCGGGCGTGCGCGGGGAAATGGCCGGATTATTTGGCGGCGCCCACGGGTAGCGGCAAGACCGCCTGTATCGACATTGCGGTGTTTGCGCTGGCCGTGCAGGCGGCGCTCCCGGTGGAGCAACGCACGGTGGGGCGCCGCATCTTTTTCATCGTCAACCGCCGGGTGATTGTCGATGAGGCCTACGAGCGCGCGCAAACCATTGCGGAACGATTGGCGAATAGCCGGGACGAAGAACCGATCGTTCGGCAGGCCGCGGAGGCGTTGCGTTCGCTATCGCCGGCGGGCCGACCGGACGTTCCGCCCCTCGACTGCGTACAATTGCGCGGGGCGATTTACCGTGACAACCGCTGGGCGCGTTCGCTCACGCAGCCGACGATCATCGCCTCGACGGTTGATCAGGTGGGATCGCGTCTGTTGTTTCGTGGCTATGGTCTCTCGCCGGGCGCTTGCCCGCTCCATGCCGCGCTGGTGGCCAACGACAGCCTGCTTCTGTCGGACGAGGCGCATATCAGCCGTCCATTTGCCCAGACACTCAACTGGGTGCGCCGATTCCGAAGGCATAGTGCAGACGGCGCCGAAGAAAGTGTATCGCTACGGACGCCGTTTCATTTCGTGCAGATGACCGCCACCCCTCCGGCGGAGGCGGAGAAGGACGCCGTCCTTCGACTCGACGAGACGGACCGGACACACCGCGTTCTTGCGCCGCGCCTGGGCAAAGCGAAGCGCGCCCGGCTCGTGGTGGCGGAGAAGGTCAAGGGACGCAAGGCGCCCCGGTTCCTTGCCGATGCGCTTTTCGAGGCAGCTTGCAAGATCCTCGAGGAGCACCAGCCGGCCTCGCTTGCAGTGATGGTCAATCGCGTCGCCACCGCTCGGAATGTTGCAGGACTATTGCAGAAAAAATTCGGAGAGGACCGGATCTCGCTGATGATCGGCCGGATGCGGCCCGTTGACCGAGACGAGGTGACGGCAGAGGTCTCGAAACACTTGAAGACAGGGCGGGCGGAGACGCGCGACGAGGATGATCGGGAAGCCGGCTCGCGGCCCCTCATTGTCGTCGCCACCCAGTGTCTCGAGGTGGGCGCGGATCTGGACTTCGATGCACTCGTGACCGAGTGCGCCGGTCTCGACGCCCTGCGCCAGCGCTTCGGACGGCTGAACCGCGCCGGTCGCGACATCGACCCTGCCGCCCTCGTTCTCATGCGCGGCGATCTTGTCGAGCCCTCGGATAAGAAACTCGCCGAGGCGGATGCGAAGGGCAAACCGCTGGATCCGGTCTACGGCAACGCCGCCAGCCGCACCTGGAACTGGCTCCAATCCATTGCCGAAGACGATCAGGTGGATTTCGGGGTCAACGCCATGGGCGCCGCCGTCGAGAAACTGTCCCGGGAAGAGGTCTCGAGACTCTTCTCACCGACCCGGGATGCCCCGGTCCTGTTCCCCGCCTACCTCGATGCCTGGGTGCAGACCAATCCACGCCCGGCTCCCGATCCCGATCCGGCGCTGTTCCTCCACGGTCCGGACGCCGGACAGCCCGAGGTGCAGGTCTGCTGGCGCGCCGATCTGCCGGACAGAGACGACAAGAACGCCTGGACCCAAGCCGTCAGTTTGTGCCCGCCCTCCACTCCTGAAGTCCTCAGTGTGCCCATCGGCTTGTTTCGGGACTGGTTCTTTCAGAAGCCCCAGATCGACGACCCAGGCAGCGATCTCCTGAGCCAAAGGTCCTCCGTTGATGAGGACGCCCGCGGAGAAGAGCAAGCGCCGCGGGCGCGTGCCCTCGTCTGGCGCGGCCTGCGGGAAAGTGCATTCGTGAAACAACCGGCCGATTTGCGTCCGGGCGATACGGTCGTGCTTCCTGTTTCGGCGGGCGGATGGGCGACGCTCGGCCACGTTCCCGGCAGCCCGAACGATCCGGCCGATCCCGATGCGACGAAAGAAACTCCAGCCGCCTCCTCTCTGGCGTCGATCGACATCGGGAACGCCGCCTTCCGCAAGTCGCGCGATCGGGAAATCGTTCGTTTGCGCGATGACCTCGTTCCCGATCCGGAAAGCTGCGAGGGCCTCGGGGAACTGATGGCATGGGCCATGGACGGCGATTCCGACTGGACGAAAAGGGAAGTCAGGGAATGCCTCCGCGAAGTGGCGGCGTGCGGAGAGCTGCCACCAGAGTTTAGGCAGTCGGTCGCGGAACTCGTTGCAGGGGATTTCACCTACACCCGCTACGGAGACGATCGCGGCGTGGTTCTGGTATCGCGCAGGCGCCTCGGAAAGACCAGGACCTCGCTGATCTCTCTCGGCGATGAGGACGAAGTCCTCTCCGCCATGGACGAACCGGTTTCGCTCGCCGACCATCTCGCTCATGTCGTCGAGCGGATCGACGCCGCCCTCGCGCATCTTCCCTTGGCGAAATATCGGGAGGCGCTTCTCGCCGCGGCCCGTCTCCACGACTGGGGCAAGCTCGACGAACGCTTCCAGGCCTTGCTCCTGCGCGGCGATCCTAATGCCGCCCTCGCCCTGCGTGAGCCCCTGGCCAAGTCACCGGCCTTGTCGCTGAGCGCGCGCGAACGATTGCTGGCACGCCTCCGTTGCGGCCTGCCTGAACGATTCCGGCACGAAATGCTCTCGGTTCAACTCGCCGAGACCGACGCCGGCAAGCAACAGATGCCCGAAGAGTCCGACCTCGGGGCCCTCGCCCTCCATCTCATCGCCAGCCACCACGGCCATGCGCGACCCTTTGCTCCGGTCGTCATCGACACCGATCCGCCCCCGGTGGAGCCGGTAGATCTGGATGGCACGGAAACTCCCGCGCTGTCCGGCGCCGAGCGGCTCGCCCGCCCGCCTCACCGGCTTGACTCCGGGATCCCCGAACGCTTCTGGCAATTGACGCGCCGCCACGGCTGGTGGGGACTCGCCTACCTCGAAGCCGCGCTGCGCCTCGCCGACCAGCAGGCCAGTGAAGACGAGGCCACCGGGAATCTCTGGTCACCCACCGAAACCCAACCTGAACCGGCAAGCGTATGAGCAGCCCCTCACAGCTCATCTCCCTGACCGGCCTCGACGGCGGCAATCCGCTCGCTTTCCTCGCTGCGCTGGGCACGTTCCGGACCTTGGCTGAGACCGAACAG
>CAYPUM010000177.1:0-7529 GCA_964413545.1 uncultured Roseibacillus sp.
TTCGGACAAGCTTGCGTCGGATAGGCGAACCATAGCGCTTGAAACGCGGTCCGGCCACCACGAATTGCATTTTTTTTAGCAGATGGATTTTTGCGCGAGGATGGCGAATTTGCGCCATGGGGAGAGGCGGTAGCGGCGGTCGAAGACGCGGAAGCGGTCGCGGCGCATCTGGTCGAGGAGCCGGAGGTAGATGGCGCGCATGATTTCGGCGGGACGGAGGGCGCGCCGGTCGGCGGCGGGGAGGGAGTTGGCGGCCTCGGTCAGGAGGTTTTCGGCGCGGGCGGCCTCGAAATTCATCAAGGCGAGGAAGCGATCGTCGTGGGTGTGCGCCATGAGGTCGTCCGGGGAGTATTGGAAGCGGGCGAGGTCGGCGAGGGGGAGGTAGATGCGCGTGTCGTTCGAGAGGTCCTCTCCGACGTCACGCAGGATGTTGGTGAGCTGAAGGGCGTGGCCGAGGGTGACGGCGTAGTGGCGGCTGTCGGGGCTGGCGCCGAAAAGTGGGAGGGAGAGGAGGCCGACGGCCCCGGCGACGCGGTAGGTGTATTGCCGGAGATCCTCCATGGTTTCGAAGCGTTGCGGGGAGATGTCGGATTCGCAGCCGCGGATGATTTCGAGGAAGAGATCCGGCGCGAGGCGATGGCGGGCGCGGAGGTCGCGCACCTCGGCTTCGAGGGCGCCCGGGGGGCGGCGCGAGTCCGTGAGGGCCGATTTCCATGCGGCGAGTTCCTCCTGTTTGCGGGTTGGGGTCCGTTCCGGGTCGTCCGCGATGTCGTCGATGGTACGGCAGAAGGCGTAGAAAGTGACGAGGTCGCGGCGGCGGTCCCGCGGCACGCAGGTCAGGGCGAAGGCGAGGTTCGACTTCGCCCGGCGGGTGATGGCGGCGGAGGTCGTTATTGCGTGGGGGTGGTGCGGGTGTCGGGTGTCGGCGTCAGCGGATGAGGCCCCAGTGGCCGCTGGTGATGGGCCAGAGGCTGATGAGGGCGGGGCCGACGAGGTTGTATTCCCTGACGGGTCCCCAGTATCGGGAGTCGAGGGAGTTGTCGGTGTTGTCTCCGAGGGCGAAGTATTCGCGGAAGAGGTAGGAATCGATGTTGCCGCGGCCGGTGTCGAGGAGGCCTTGGCGGGTGCGGAGGCTGACGGAGGGGCTGGCTTGGCTGATGGCGACGGGGAGGAGGGGATGGTCACGCTTGGCGAGTTGGTAGGGAACCTGGTTTTCGTAGGGGCCCTCGGTGTTCATGACCATGCGGAGGCGTTTTGCGGACGCCGGGCGGCCATTGACGAAGAGGCGGCCGGTGTCGCCGTCAATGCGAAGCTGGTCGCCGGGGACGCCGGCGAGGCGCTTGATGTAGTGGGAGCCGGCGCCCTGGGCGCTGTGGGAGCGGCGGTGAATCCCCTCGATGCCGCGGGTGTCGAAGACGAAGACCTCGCCGCGGTTCGGACGACGGAAGTTGTAGGAGACCTTGTCGACGAGCACGAGGTCGCCGCTGTCGGTGTAGCCGGAAGCGAGGACGGTCCCGGCCGGGAGCGTCAATCGCTCGGGGGGAATGTCGGAGCGGAACTGGCGGCCGTCGGCGGTCATGACGCCCAGCTTTTCACCGAGACCCATATCGCGCAGGACGACGTCTTTCGGGGCATGGATGGCAAGCTGGCCGTCGTTGAACAGGAGGTAGGTGTAGGTGAAGAAGTTCCATTTCTGGTCCTGCTGGATGGAGGCGTCGAGATCGGGGGAGCGGAGGGTGCGGGCGCGATCGAGGGTTTCATGGATGTAGTTCCGGCCGCGGAAGACAAAGTGGAAGGCGCGGCTGGGGAGGGAGGGGAAATGCTCCTTTGCGACGTATTGGCCGGTGATGCCGTTGAGGGTGGGTTCCATGGAACCGGTGGGGATGCGGAACGGCTGGAGGTAGTAGGCGCGGATGCCGAGGGCTATGACGATGGCGACGAAGAAGACCTCGATGTTTTCCTCGAGGGCGTTCTGGCGCCGGTATCGGGGGAGGGCCTTTTCGCAGGCCTGAGTGAGGGCTTTTTCGGCGTCCCGGGCTGCTTCGCGGTCGCTTGCCTTGACGGCGTCGAGGAGCGCCGCGCGCTGGTTCTCGATCTCGTCGACTTTCTCCTGTTCGAGGAGATCGCGCTTGTAATTGAGGAACTTGCGGGCGCCCTTGTGAAGGAGCCGGGCCTCTTTCTTCCAGCGGGGAGCGAACATGGACGGGGAGGTAAACGATTCAGGGGCGGGGAGGCAAGCCGCGGTGGCGGACCAGGAGCAATCCCGGGAGAGAGGAGAGCATACGTGGCGCGAAATACACGGATTTTTGACTCGACGGGCGATTCGGGCGCGTCGGCAACCGGGGGCTTGCGGCAGGGGCGATCCGGGCTCAGGCTGGGGGCGGGCGGCATGAATTATTTTCGCCAGATCGCGTCCAACCGGGTGTTGGGGCCTGTTCCCGGGGAGCATGCGGGCGGCAGTTCCGGGAGCGGGCCGGCAGAGCGATCGGATGAGGAACTGGTGCGGCAGAGTCAGGACGGCGGGTACGGCGCCTTTGACGAACTGGTGACGCGGCACCGTGGGAGGGTTTACGCGATGATCTACAACATGGTGAAGAACGAGGCGGACGCTTGGGATTTGGCGCAGGACGTCTTCTTGAAGGCATGGAAGGCGTTGCCTCGATTTGAGGCCCGGGCGCAGTTTGCGACGTGGCTTTATCGGATTACGCACAACGTGGTTTACGATTGGATGCGGCGGCGGCGGGTCGAGAGCGCGGGCGAGCTGGACGACCGGCTGATGGACCGGGAGCGGATTGCGGCGGGTGCGAGGGCGGCGCCGGTCCGGGCGGCGCGTCCGGACGAGGCGATGGAGCGCGGGGAGCTGCGGGCCCGGCTGGCGAGTGCTTTGGACCGGCTTTCGCCGGAGCATCGGGAGGCGATCCTTCTGCGCGAGGTGCAGGGGTTGGATTACAAGGAGATCGCGGAGGTGATGGGATGCTCGATGGGAACGGTGATGAGCCGGTTGTATTACGCACGTAAGAAGTTACAATCCATGCTTTCTCAAGACCATGAATCGCAATCGTAAGGAAGAGCTGCTCACGCGTTGGATGGACGACGCGCTTGGTGAAGAAGAGTTGCGAGAGTTGCAGCCGATCATCGAGGCGCACCCCGAACTGGAGCGGGAGCGGGAGGAGTATGCCAGGATTCGGGCCGGGATGAGGGAGGTGATGCCGCCGGACCGGGCGCCGCCGTATCCGGAGTTCTTCAACTCGCATCTGGAGTGCAAGGTTCGGGAGGCGATGCGGAGCGCGGCGAAGCCGGGATGGCGGGGGATTTCGTGGGGGCGGCTTGTGGGGTGGTGGCTGGCGCCGGCGGCGACGGCGGCGGTGGTGATTGCGTTTCTGGCGGGGATGAAGGTCGGGAGGCCGGCCGCGATGCCGGGGGCGGCGTCGCTGAAGCCTGTTCCGCCGACGGTGTATTCACCGATGGGGGGGGTGCGGGCGGAAGCTCATCTTGACGATGAACTGGACGCCACGGTGATTGTGCTGAGCGGGCTGGAGGAGTTGTCGGATGTGGAATTGAGTTGGGACGGGAGGGTTTTCAGGGGGGCGAGGGAGCACATGGTGAGACTGATGGGCGCGGCTGGAGAGGAGGGTTTATGAAGGGGGGCGGAGTCATCATGGTGCTGGCGGCGGGGCTGGCGGCGGGGCCTGTTTCGGGGAGCGAGGACCCGGCCAAGGAGGAGATAGGCATTATCCGGACGGAGGTGATTTTCGGGACGCCGAGTTCGGGGGCGGCGCTGGGGCTGGAGACGTTGACGGAGGCGGACCAGGAGCGCCTGAGGCAGTCGCGCAATATTCCGGATTACGATTACTATCTGCGGCTGGGGCGGGACGAAGGCACGGTGTTCCGGGGTTATCAGAACTGGACTTCGCCGTTGGCGAAATCGGAGGCGATCATGGTGGCCTTTCAACCGCAGGGGCGGATCGGCACGAGCAAATTGCGTCTGGATCTGGAGTTCTGGCAGAACAAGAAGCTGGTGCTCCGGACCGATCCGGTGTTGGAGGAGGGCCGGCGGGTATTCATTTTGGGGCCGAAGTGGCGGGACGGCCGCTTGATCATCATGGTGGAACTGGTAGATTTGCAACCGGAATGACGACGGGCAGGATGCTGGGATTGATCGTGGGGCTGGCGTTGTCGGGCGCGGCGTCCGGGGCGCTGGTCTTCGAGAGGAAAATGGCGGAGGTTGAGGCGGATCCTGGCGTGGACAAGCTGACGGTGGAGTTTCCCTTCACGGTGACGGGAGACAAGCCGGTGAGGATCATTGAGTACGAGGCATCCTGCAGTTGTCTCGAGGCGAAGATCAGCGGAGGGGGCAAGTTGGTTTGGAAGCCGGGGGAGAGTGGAACGGTGATGGGGATTTTCGAGATGGGCACATTCAAGGGGACGGTTGAGAAGCCGATTCTGTTGCGGGTGGAAGGCCAGCCGGGGCCGGTGCGGCTTTCGGTGCGGGTTCACATTCCGGTCCTGGTCGAGGTGGATCCGGTGACGCTGTTCTGGGATCAGGGCGGCGCGGGGGATTCGAAGGTGATCAAGATCAAGGTGAATCACGAGGAACCGATTCACGTGACCGAGGTGAGCGGGACCAATCCGCAGTTTTCCCACGAACTGAAGAAGATTCGGGACGGGCGGGAGTATGAGTTGGTTGTGACGCCGAAGACGGTGGAACGCCGGGCGTTCGGATTGCTGAGGATTCGGACCGATTCGGATTACCGGCGTCATCAAAGCTACCAGGCCTACGTGGTGGTGCGGCGTCCGAAACCCGACACCGGGAGAGGGTGAAGAGGGCGCTGACGGAGGGGGCGGTATTGGTGTTGATCTCGGTGTTGTCCGGGGCCGCGATGTGGTGGGCGGCGGGCGGACCGGATCGCCGGGTGGATTGCGACCCCGCCGGGATGGCGCCGGGGATGGTATGTCTCGAGACGGTGCTCGAGGAGGGGGGAGAGATATTGTGGATCGACGCCCGGACGAGGAAGCTTTGGGAGCGCAACGGTGTGCCGGGGTCGGTCTTGCTGACGGATGACGCGAAGGAGGACTTCGACGAGTTGCTGGCGCAGTGTTTTGAACGGGTGGCGCAGGCGGACCGTGTGATAGTTTATTGCGGTCAGGAAGGATGCGGGTCGAGCACGGCGGTGGCGGAGAGGCTTCGGGAGACGGGTTTGGCGCGGGAGGTGCTGATTTTGTATGGGGGGTGGAAGGCGCTCTACGCGGCGGGCCTTACGGATTCCATGTGAATCCCACGAGGTCGACGAGTTCGACGTAGGGCCGGCCGGGGACGGAGGTATTCCATTTCACGGTCACGGTGCAGATTCCGGTTGATCCCCACGGCAGGCCTTCGGGTCTGGCGATTTCGGCGGCGATATTCGACTGCTGGTCGAAGTAGGCCTTGAGGCGGGGGGTGATGCGGGGGTGGCAGCGGAGCTTGATGAAGGATTTCGTTTCAGGGTTCGGGATGCTGTCGTCGAAGCAATGCTTGTAGGCATCGGCGACGGCATGGAAGGTTCGGGGATCGGCGGAGGGGTGTTTTGCGAATTTTCCGAGGGCGTCGTCGAAGAGGTCGATGAAGGCGTCGGTGTGGACGTGGTAGACGCCGTCACCCCACTCGCTGAGCTGCACGAGCATGTAAGAGGGGCGTTGCGCGTCGTCCTTTTGGAAAGCGACTTCGAAGAATTGCTCCCGGTGTTGCTCTGTCTGGTCCTCCATGTAGTGGACCATTCTCTGGTGGATGACGGGTGGGAGGGGTCCGGCAAGGCACGACTTTTTGAGTTCCGCATCGGAGCGTGACGAGCGCGACAGGCATGGGCGCCGGTCTTCGAGGGTTCGGGCGGCGAGGAAGCGCGCGAGGGTTTGCGAAGGGCCGGCGGGGGGGGGCGGTGAAGCCCGGGCATCCTGGCGCGGCGTTTTTGCGGGCGCGCCGTCGGAGGAGAGGTCGATTTCGGGAGGCAGGGGCACCTCGCCTGCCACGCGCACGATTTCTTTCGAATTGCGCGGGGGCTCGTTTCGCACGGGTTCCACGGTGTTTGGGTTGACGGGGTGCCGGGCGTTGGTGATCGGCACGGGTTGGCGGGTGGAGGCGCGGGCCCGGGTGGCGAGGGCGCGGGCCTTGGCATTGGGTGGCGCCGGCGCTTTGGAGGGCTCCCCGGGGGCGGCCGGAGCGGGGGGAGGGGCGGAATAGCTGTGGAACATCTCGCTCAGGTCGAGCACGAGCCAGACGATGATCGCGGCGAGGGCGAGGAAAAGGATCGGGAAAACGATACCGGGCCAGCGGCGCGCCCGTTTGCGCGCGGTTTTCTTATCCGGCGGGGGTGCGGCGGAACCGATCTGAGGTCCCAGAGGAGTGGGGACAGGCTTGCCGACCGGAGGGGCGTCCGGGGCCGCAGGGCCCGCAACGTGAGGGCCCGGATGAAGAGACGGGTATTGCGAAGGGGGAGCTGGCGCGCCGGATGGGGCAGGGGGTGGCGGGCCCGGCATCGGATGGTCCGGAACTCCCCAAGGGGACGGAATGGCCGGCATGCCGGCATTCGCCGTCGGGGAGGCGTCGTCCGCGGGCGGCGGCGGGGAGGAAGAATACGGAGAGGGATAAGCAGGCGGAGCCCCCTGCGTCAACGGAGGAGAAGGAGGGAACGGCGGAGGGGAAGGGGCGCCGAGAGGAGATCCAAACTCCATCGGAGCCGGAGGGGATGTTGCCTGCAGGGAGAGCCCCCCATGGCCTGAGGGGAACGGGGGGGCTGATTCGGGAGGCACGGACTGCGCTGGCTGACCGGGGATTGGCCCGGCAAATGGTGGATTGGCGCCCGGTCCGGGGACAGGGGGGATTTCGCCCGGTGCGGAGGCCGTGCTTGACGGGGGCGGTTCTTGTTCCCACCCCCCGGGAAATTGGGAAGAAAGGGGCGGAGAGGGGGGGAAGCCGGCCGGTTCCACCGGGTTGGCTTCGGAGGCCGTTTCCGGACTGGAAGCGGCGGGCGCCGGTGGGGGCGAGGTAGCGGGCAGCGGGGCATCCGCTGCGGGCAAGGTGGCCATCGGGGGAGGAAGTGCCTCCGGGTTGCCGCCGGGGCCGGGCTCCGAGGGCCATGGGGGAACGGGCGCCGCATTGGGAACATCCGGCTTCGCCGGGGTTTCCGGCTCTTCCGGCTGGGCAGGTGCCGGAGATTCCGCGGGTGGTGGCGGCCCGGATTCGGGTTGGGGAGCTTCGATTGGCGCGCTGCATGCGGGACAGGGACCCTTGATTCCCGCCATGGAGGCCGGAACGCGGAGCTGAACGCCGCACGAAGGGCAGGCGAAGGCAATGGTCTCTTGACTCATGGGCTCATCGGAAAAGGGCCGACTACGAACCATGGCGGTTCCTCGTCCACCGACAATTCCAGAGTCCAAATAGTTTGGAGGCCTTAATCAAGTCAATAATTCCTTTTTTGCCGTGGAAAACCGGCTTCCTGTCAATGTTCCATGGGATTTTCGCCGGAGGCTTCGCCGAGGGCGGCGTGTTCGGCGGG
>CAYPUM010000178.1:0-7524 GCA_964413545.1 uncultured Roseibacillus sp.
ATGGTCCGCGATGACGGTGAGTTGCAGGCGGAACTCGGTATTGGGCGCCGCATCTGAAATTCCAAACAACGCGACGGCATGGCTAATCGAGCAGTTTCACTGCTCCGTCCCGGAGCGAAGACCTGCCCGACCGGAACCATCGAGTCGAGGCACGACAGGATCACCGCCATCGGATGCTGGCCCTTCGAGGAGGCGGCAATTCGTGCCTGCACGTTGGGTTCGGTCAGCTTTCCGGCCACGTAGCGCGCGTTGCCCTCCATCAGTCTTTTCTCAGGACCGCGTCCGGAGTCATCTTCTTCTGCTCGTCCGCCGTCACCGGCAAATTGCCGGCGGAGACCGCCAGTGGCGAGGCGATCAGCGCGGCCATCAAGGCCATGCAATGCTTGCGTGTCAGTTTCATCGTCATCTGCAGGTTGGTGTGTCTTGTTTTTTCCGAAGTCGTCATTCGCAGCCGGAAACAGGTCCCGAACACCCGGACCTCCCCCGATTCACGAAAAGGATTTCATGTGAAAAGTGTCGTGCTTTCACGGGTTGTGCAGCGATTTTCTCGACAACCGCCGCTGGGGGGCTCGCCTTGGAGCATCCTTGACTGTCCCCATTCCCTCCGGCTGAGGTTTGAGGCTGAGGCGAGTCACTTCTGGAAGATCTCGGGGAGGGCCTGCCGGAGTTCGTGGGGGATGGCGTCGCCGGGGATTTCGCGGAAGAGGCCGCGGAGGGCCCTGAGGAGGCCGGAGCGGTTGTCCTCCTTGTAGCGCAGGGCAAGGGGGAGCAGCGCCGGCCCGAGGAACGATTGGATGGGCTTCAGTTCGCCGGCTTTTGCGGGAGCGACGCCGCAGTAGGACGCGGGAACCGGCAAGCCCTCCTCGGGGCGGGTCTCGGCCATCCAGTAGAAGTGCGGGAGATGGGCCCGGGCGAAGACGATGTTCCGGAGTTCGTGGTCGATGCAGAACCGCAGCGATTCCCTGTGTCTTGCGAGTTTCTCGCGAACGGCGGTTTCTTTCGACGAGAAGGAGGCCACGGGGCGTCCGAGATCGACCTTATAGTCATAGCTTTCCGGAGAGGAGGTGACCTGACCGGTCTGCTTCGGGGGGCCGACCCGGCCGGCCTCCTCGCCCCCTCCTCCGATCCGCGGAACGAGACTGATCGCGGCGCAGTCGGGACAGTTCTCGCGGTCGTGATGGAGAAACCAGATCGGGGCGAGGGAATAGAGGTGAATCGCGATCTCCTCCTTGTCGACCAGCCCGAGAAACATTGGCAGGTCCTGGTGGAAGAGCCACGAGAGATGAGCCGGAATGAGGTTCTTCTGGTGCCGGTATTTCTTTGGCGCCTTGAAGTGAACGACCGGCTTCACGATCGACCTTGCCTGCACCAGGAAGGGGAACCCGAACGTGATTCCGCCCTTTTCCTGGTCCGCGAGGGAGCAATGAAAGTCGACGCCGGAGTCGTCATGGCGCGGCACGGGGGTTACGAGGCCGAGTGCCGACAGCAGGAAATTGCCGAGGTATTCGATCCGGTCAGCCTCCCGCCATGTGAAGACGCATTTTCCGCTCACTGCTTCGCGGGGCTGAGGAATTCACAGGCGGGGCGGGGCCTTGCTCCCATGCGGGGCGCCGGATCGTCGATCGAGTCGTTGCGCATCACGTCGTGTCCGCGAGGGTGTGGAATGGAGCGGGGGAGGGCAAGGGTGGAGTTCGATCGGGGCGTTCGGCTGGTGGACGGGGGGGTGGGTCACACCGGTCTGTCGGCCCAGCGTGCGACGTTGGCGGCGATTCGTTCGGGATACTCGAAAACGTCCATGAAGACCTGGTGGTAGTAGCATTCCTCGGCGCCGCGGAGGCCGGCCTCGGGGTGATGGCGGGCGTATTCCGCGGCCTGCTTGCCGGAGACGCGCCGGGTTGTCATCTCGTGCAGCAGGTCGACGGATCCGCTGCCCTCGTCGAACTGCTCCTTGTCGCGCCAGACGATATCCTCGGGCAGGATATCCTCGAACGCCCTGCGGAGGATCCACTTCTCGACCAGCGGGTCTCCCCGCAGCTTGAGCGTTGCGGGGATTTCCTGGCCGAGCTCGATCATCTCGAGATCCAGGAACGGGACGCGTCCCTCGATCGAATGCGCCATGGTCAGGCGGTCGACCCGCTGCAGGTTGATGTTGTGGAGCGACGACACGGAACGCTGCAGCTCGCGATGGAGGGTTTCCTGCATGTCATCGATGCTCTTGTAGTAGCGGTACCCGGCAAACAGTTCGTCGGCGCCCTCGCCCGTGAGAATGACCTTGACGTGTTGCGCCGCGAGGCGCGATGTGAAGTAGCACGGCACGGCGCTTCGCACGAGATCGCGATCGTAGGATTCGAGGGCGCGAATGATGTTGGGCAGGTGGGCCATGACCTCGGCCGGATCGAGGAGGTATTCGTGGTGGATGGTATCGAGGTGGCGCGACACGCGGCGTGCGGCCTGCAGGTCGCGGCTGTTCTCGAGTCCGACCGAGAAGGTGTGGATGGGACGCCCGAGGCTGCGGCGGGCGATGGCCACGATCAGGCTGCTGTCGAGACCGCCGGACAGGAATGCTCCGAGGGGGACATCGCTCATGAGCCGCTTGATGACCGCCTTCTCGAGCGTCTGGCGGATCCGGTCCACGGCGGCGCGTTCGTCCATCGGGCGGGGGCGTATGTCCGGCACGGTATAGAAGGTGCGGAATCCGTTCCGTGAGTCGTAGCAGGTCCCCGGCGGGAACTCGCGCACGCGTTCCGCATGCCGCGAGAGCGGATCCAGTTCGGAGGCGAACCAGAAGCCGTCGTCGCGTTCGGCATAGTAGAGCGGCTTGATCCCGATGGGGTCGCGTGCCACGAAGAACCGCGATCCGCCGGATATTGCAAGGGCATACATTCCGTCCAGCACGTCGACGACGCCGGTCCCGATATCTTCGTACAAATGGAGGGCAGCCTCGGTATCGCTGCCGGTTGCGAGGCGGTGGCGCGATCCCAGCCGCTCGTTGATGGACCGGAAGTTGTAGATCTCGCCGTTGGCGACAATGACGTGCGACCTGTCCTCGTTATAGATCGGCTGGGCTCCGCCCTCGGGATCCATGATGCTGAGCCGGCGGTGGCCGAGGAGGCTAGTCGTTCCCTTGTGCAGGCCGCGCCCGTCAGGACCGCGGTGGATCAGCCCCCGAAGCATGTCTTCAACCGCGTCGACGTTGGTTGACTGGTTCCAGATACCGGCAATACCGCACATCTCAGCGGCCCTCGTCTTCGGTTGCGGAAATGGCCCATGGGAGCATGTCGCGAGCGTAGGGAGCCCGGCCGGTGGCGTCAATTCAGGAAAGGATGGGGGTGTCGGGGTCGTGCCCCTGGAAGCCGAAAACCGATGCAAGTGAGGCGGGTTCCTTGGCCGCAATGCCGGTGAACGCCGACGGCGCCCCGCCTTCGCGCCTCGCTTGCTCCGGCGAGGCAGGCGACTGCGAACGACGCTGGGAGAGCCTCCTCATCGTCCCCCGTCGTCGTCATTCCCGCCGTGGCGGGATCACCCGGCCGGAGGCTTGCCTCGCGGGATTTTCGCCCGCTTGGGCAGCGGCCCGACGAGGGGGGCCAGGTAGCGCCGGCAGTCGTCGGTGATGCCGTTGCCCCGGGCGTTGACGAACTCGCGAGGAACGTCCTTCGTTCCGGCGGCGACCTCCTCGAGCCTTGCGAGCCGGTATTCGACCATGTAGTTTTCGCCGTCTCCCAACCGGTTGATCACGACGCTGCCGTCGATATCGCCACGCATCGCGTAGCGGACGGCCTCCTGCCCGACCTCGAGGGCTTCCCTGGCGTCGGACTCCGACAGGCAGCCGGCAAACGAGCGCTGGACATAGCCCAGCGTGTCGGCCCGCACGCGCAAGTTGCCGCCGAGCTTCGGGTTCAGGGCCGCCTTCACCACCATCGCGATGAAATCGCCCAGAATCCCCGTCCCACTGAGCTGGACGTGGCCGAAAGCATCGGTCCTTGCGCCGCCGGCGCGCTCCATTACCGCGCCGAATTTGTCGAGCCACTCGACGAACACGCTGCCGAAGAGTTCGCTTGCCTCCTTGCGGATCGCTTCGGATTGGAGAAGCAACGACTCGTCGGGCCCCCGGAGGCCCTCCGAGACCGCCACCACCGCGCGGCCGTGCCTGCGGTAGACCGCTTCGATGTCGTTGCACAGGGTGGTCAGCGACTTGGGATGCTCGGGGAAGTAGAGCAGATGCGGGCCGTCGGCTTTGCTTTCGGCGCCGAGGGCGGCGGTTGTCGTCAGCCAGCCAGCCTGCCTGCCCATGACGATATCGATCTTGATGCCCGGCAGGGACCTGGTGTCGAGATCGCTGCCGATGAAAGCCATCGCGACGTAGCGGCCCGCGCTGCCGAAGCCCGGGCAGTGATCGGTGACGAGGAGGTCGTTGTCGACGGTCTTGGGGACGTGAAAGACGCGCAACTCGTACCCGCGATCGCGTGCGATCCTGTTCACGAATGAGGCGGCCAGCGCGGAGTCGTTGCCGCCGACGTAGATGAAATACCGGATGTTGTGTTTCTTGCAGATTTCAAAGACCTGCTCGCAGTCGCGCTCCTTGGGGTTCAACCGGCAGGAACCCAGCGCCGCGCCCGGGGCTTTCGCGATGCGCTCGAGATCCTCGTCGCTGAGTTCGCGCAGGTCGATCAGGTCTTCCTCGAGGAAGCCCTTGAGCCCGTTTCGCATTCCGTAGATCCGGTCGATCGGTTCGTTCTTGAGGGCCTCCCGGATGACGCCCACCACCGACCGGTTGATCACTGCGGTTGGACCACCCGCCTGGCCAACCACCAGATTGCCTCTCTTGTCTGTCGCCTCCATCTTTGCGGAATTCTCCCCGGGGTCGCTGCAGAGAACTGATGGGAAATCGCCGTTCGGTCAAGGCTTCCGTCTCATGGATGCGGCCTGTGGCGTTCACGGATGGCGCGCCGCTGCCTTCGGGCGGGGAAGGTCCCGCTTCGCCCGATACGTCATCGCTGCCTTGACAGAGCACCAACGGAGCACGCCCCGGACCGGTTCACGACTACGGCGACGATCACGGGGGACGATGGTGTGAAGCGGAGCTCCCTCGTCATCCATGATCGTCGTCCGTCGTCGTTCGCCGAAACGGCAGCTCGCAAAACTTGACTCATTTGTGACGAGTTCCAGCTTGATCGCGGTTTTTCCCTCTTTTCCTGTTTTTCTTTCCTGCTGCCCGATTGGGCCTATCGTTCCCTTCATGGAGTTGATCGATGCCCTTCGCATGCGACACAGTTACCGCGGGGAATTCAGAAGAGAGCCCATTCCGAGTGATCACCTCGAGCAGATCGTCGAGGCGGGCCTGCTGGCGCCCTCCGGCAAAAACCTGCAGACGACCCGGTTTGTGATTGTGGATGATCCGGAGTTGCTGGACCGGGTGCGAGCCCTCGCACCCGACCGGGCGGGATTCCGGAGTTGTGCTGCGATGATCGTTTGCCTGATCGACCGGGAACCGGAGGCGGTGTATGGGCCGCACCATTTCCAGATTGAGGACTGCGCCGCGGCGGTGGAGAACATGCTCCTTGTGGTCACCGCGTTGGGTTACGCCACCGTCTGGACCGACGGTTTTCTGCGCGTCGAGAATCGGGCGCAACGCATTGCGGGATTCATCGGGGCGCCGGAGGGAAAGGAAGTCCGCGTTGTGTTGCCGCTGGGGGTTCCGGTCGAATCCTGTTCGCAGCCGGAGAAGCTGCCGTTTGATCAGCGCGCATGGTTCAACCGTTACGGGGAAAGCTGATGCAGGACGGGGCGCGGAAGAGGGTTTTCTGCAGCCTCGGCCAACGGCTTGCTCACACCCACAGGGAGGTTCGCGTCATGCAACAGACGCAACGTGACAAACGCATGCAACGCGATGCGCTGTGCGAGATGGCCAAGGCCGCGCCGAGTTCGCGCCGCACGGAGATCGCCGCCGCCGCCGAGCGGATGCTCCGCGACCCGAGCGGTTTCGTTCGCAGCGATGCCATCAAAGCGCCGAGGCAATGGGCGGGTCCGGAGAATGTCACGGCGATCATGGGCGTGGTCGATGATGAATCATTCGTCGTGCGCCACGAGGCGATCAAGACACTCGGCCGCTTCCCCGAGCAGCGCTGTGCCGAGGCGGTCGTGCGGGTGTATGAGCAGAACTCGACAATTTCCGGTCGCCGACGCGGACGGCCCCGGTTGCCCTGATGATGAAGTTCGAGTTCGCCACATCCTCGAGGATCGTCTTCGGAGCCGGCCGGATCTCGGGACTCGGTCCGTGGGCGGCGGCGTTCGGCTCGCGGGCGATGCTGGTGACCGGGAAGAACGTGGCGCGGGCGGAACCGGTTGCCGATCTGCTGGGCGACGCCGGGATCGCGGTGGAGATCGTTCCCGTGGCGGGGGAGCCGACGATCGGGATGGTTGGCGAGGCGGCGGAGGCGGCCCGGAGCTGGATCGCAGACCTCGTGGTGGGTTGCGGGGGAGGAAGTGCGATCGATGCCGCCAAGGCGATCGCCGCCCTGGCGACCAACGAGGGAGCTCCGCTTGACTACCTCGAGGTCATCGGGGCCGGGAAGCCGCTCGCACGCGACCCGCTGCCGATGGTCGCGATCCCCACGACGGCGGGCACGGGCGCGGAGGTGACCAGGAACGCGGTGCTGGCCTCGCCCGAACACAAAGTGAAAGTCAGCCTGCGGCATCCGCTGATGTTGCCGGACGTGGCGCTGGTGGATCCGGAACTGAGCCACTCGCTGCCGCCCGGCGTCACGGCCGCCACCGGGCTCGATGCGCTGACGCAACTGATCGAGTCCTACACCAGTTGCCGCGCCAATCCGCTGACGGATGCAGTGTGTTTGGAAGGCATCCGCCGCGCGGGGCGCTCGCTCCGGCGGGTCTTCGATGACGGCTCCGATGCCGGGGCACGCGAGGACATGGCGCTGGCCAGCTTGTTCGGGGGGCTGGCGCTTGCGAATGCCGGGCTCGGAGCGGTGCACGGCTTCGCCGGTCCCCTGGGAGGGATGTTTGCCGCTCCGCACGGTGCGCTCTGCGCGGCGCTGCTGCCGCATGTGATGCGCGCGAATGTCGAGAGGCTGCGGGAGCGTGGCGACGGGGCGGGGGGGGTGGAGAAGTTCGAGGAGCTCGCGCGCATCGTGACCGGCGAGGCGGATGTCCCGATCCGGGACGGTATCGAATGGGTGGCGCGCTTGTGCCGCGACCTCAAGACCCCCGGCCTGGCTTCGTTCGGGATCGCGAAGGCGGACTTCCCCGCCATTGTCGAGAAGGCCGGGCATGCCAGCAGCATGAAGGGCAACCCGGTGGAACTGACCGACAAGGAACTGACCGCGATTCTCGAGAGGGCGCTTTAGCTTTCGATGTTTCCACGCCCGATCTGGCGAAGGCTCGCGCCTTCTGCGAGGAACCAGCCCGTGAGTGGAGCATTCGCGCTTCCCACGGGCTGAACCCGGCGGGGTCGCCGCCGCAGTAGCCGGCAATCGTTGCCTCCGGCGGGACGAGCCCGCCGGGGGGCTG
>CAYPUM010000179.1:0-7513 GCA_964413545.1 uncultured Roseibacillus sp.
AATGAGGCGCCTCACCGCCTCCACCGTCTCCCGCGTCACATACCCGTTCATCTCGACCAGCCTGAACCCCTTCGGCTCGATGTCCTGCACGTAGATCGAGTAACGATTGATCATCACCGGCTTCTTGAAATAGAACGCTTCCAACAAAGCGTTCCCGAACCCCTCGTAGACGCTCGGATAGGTGACAAAGTCCGCGTGCGGATAAACATCCCACAGGGTATACATCTTCTGACCCCGCGCATTCCTCTGCCTCCGCTCCCCCACCCGGTCCGAGATGATCCTGAGATCCACCCCCTCGTCCTCCGCCAGCCGCTCCAGCATGTGCTGATACTCGTAGCCCTCGTCGCCGGCATGGTGCGACACCACCAGCTTGTACCTCGCATCGCCCAGCATGCTCACCAGCTTGATGGCATGCTCGATCCCTTTCCGCGGCACGATCCGCGTCGGCTGCAAGATCATGATGTCGTCCTCCAACAGCCCGATTTGCGACCGAACGTCCGACGAATAGGCATCCTCCTGTCGCGGTTCGTCCTCGAACTTGAATACGTTCGGAACCAGCATCGAGCTGATCCCCTTCCGCAAGGCAAGCTGCTCCTGGGCGGCCTGGTTGATCACCGTGTGAACCACGTTGGGCAGGCGAGGCGGAAATGACATGTCCAGAAAGTCCGGAACCGCGTTCAGCGAAAACCTCACCCGCTCCCAATAAAAATCGTGATGATGCGCCACCGCCGGCATCCCCGTCTCCGCCAGAAATTCCGTCACCGCAACCCCCAACGGCAAGTGCACCGGAATCGTCAGAACATTCTCCAGCACCAACACGTCCAGCGAAAACCGTGCCACAAACCGCCTCAACATCGCCTCGAGATACCGCGCCACCTCCCGAATCCGCTCCGTCACCTCCGGCGGACGCTTCGCAACACCCCAGATGCGCTCGTTGATCCAGTCGTTCTCCGGATGGCCGAAAAACGCCTCCGGCACGCACATCGATTCCTCCGCCGCCCGGTCGCACCGCCCGCTGAACCAGAATACCTCGTGCCCCATCTCCCGCAGCACCTCCGCCCACTTCAGACTCTCGAGCGAAACTCCATCCGTGCCGGCAAATCGCGTCGAAACAAATCCAATTCGCATCGCATCAAGGGGGGGCGTCGGCAAAGAGGGCCGAACTGTAGATCCTGACAATCCAATCACAATTCCAATCTGTCACAACCGCCGGAAATCCCGCTCCACTTCCCGCCGGAAGTCTGCTTGAATGCCTCCACGATGGACCCCGCCGCGCCAGTCCCCCCGCCGCTTCACGCCCCTTCCGCCCTGCGGGCCGAACTCGCAAGGGGCCGCGAGGTCCTGCTCGCCAACGCCCTCATGCTCGGCGAGATCCCCTCCCCGTCCGGCCACGAAACCGCCCGCACCCGGTTCCTCGCCGATCGCTTCTCACAAAGCGCCCTCCAGGACATCTCCATCGACGAGGAAGGCAACGTCCAGGCCCTCGTCCCCGGCCGCGCCGGAAATCGCAATATCCTCCTCGCCGCCCACGTCGACACCCTCGTCACCGTCGGACCCGATCAACGCATCACCATCAACGTCGGACCCGAGTCCCTCACCGGCCCCGGTCTCGCCGACAACACCGTCGGACTCGCCACCGTCGCTTCCCTCCCCGACCTCCTGGAACGCTTCCACCTCGAATTCGACGCCAACCTCATCCTCCTCGCACACGTCAAATCGCTCGGCTCCAACGACCTCCGGGGATTGCGCTTCTTCCTCGAACATTACCCCGAGCCGATCCACGCCGGGCTCGTCGTCGAGGCCATCAACCTCGGACGCCTCAACCATTTCTGCAACGGCATGGTCCAGGCCGACATCACCTGCCACGTCCACCAGGAACCCGGCAAACGCTGGGAGGCCAGCGAAAACGCCATCGTCATCATGCACCGCATCGTCCGGCGCATCCTTGAAATCCCGCTCCCCCAGGAACCCCGAACCTCCGTCATCCTCGGCTCCATCCGCGCCGGACGAACCTTCAACCGCCCCCCCGAAACAGCCCGCCTCCAGCTCGAAATCCGCTCCGAAGCCTCCGGCAAGGCCCGCGAAATCCGCCTCGAAATCGGACGCATCCTCGACGAAATCTCCGCCGAAACCGCCTCCGAGTGCGCCATCTCCTTCCCCGCCCTCCGAACCCCCGGCGGAATCCCCTTCTCTCACCCCATGGTCTCCGCAGCGCGCGATATCCTCCAGGAACTCGAAATCCCCCCCATCATGGGACCGTCCTACTCCGACCTCGCCGCTCTCATCTCCCACGAAATCCCCGCCCTCACGATCGGACTCACCACCGCCTCCAACCTGAACGAGCCCAACGAGCAAATCGAGATCGAACCCCTCTTCATGGGCGTCGCCCAGCTCCTTTCGCTCCTCCGGCGCATCGACCGCGAATTCCTCCCCAACAGCGACTGATCACCCCCTCCACGTCAACCACCAACCGGCATCCGCGCTCGTGTCCTGGCTCCAGACAAACACCTTCCATCACTCCGACTTCTCCGACCTCCGGACGCTCTGCGCCGCCAAGGAGGAGTCCGGACTCACCATCTCGCTTTGCATCCCAACCCTCAACGAGGAAACCACCATCGGAAAGGAGATCGTCATCTTCAAAAGCGAACTCATGGACCGCTACCCGCTCGTCGACGAGTTCGCCGTGATCGACTCCGGCTCAACCGACCGCACCGGCGAGATCGCCACCTCCTTCGGGGCCGACTTCTATTACTCGGGCGACATCCTGCCGTCCCAGGGTTTCAAGCGGGGCAAGGGCGAGAACCTCTGGAAAGCCCTCTACCAGCTCAAGGGCGATATCATCTGTTACGTCGATGCCGACATTTCCAACATCCATCCCCGCTTCGTCTACGGATTGGTGGCCCCCCTGATCCATGACCCCGCCATCCACTACGTGAAGGCCTTCTACGAGCGGCCCATGGCCTACTCGCACGGCATCCGGGCCACCGGCGGGGGACGCGTCACCGAGATCCTCGTGCGCCCGCTCTTCTCACTTTTCTACCCCGAACTCACCCAGCTCTTCCAACCGCTCTCCGGCGAATACGCGGTGCGCCGGACCGTCCTCGAAAACCTTCCCTTCCCCATCGGCTACGGAGTGGAAACCTCCCACATCATCGACGTCTACCTCCGCTGGGGGATGCCCGCCTTCGGACAAACCGACCTCGACCAGCGCGTCCACCGCAACCAGCCCACCACCGCCCTCGGCCGGATGGCCTTCGGCATCCTCCAGTCGTTCCTGAACCGCCTCCAGAAACACGGCAAGGTCGGAGTCCGCGACGAAATCTCCAGCGTCTATCGTGCCCTCCAGGCCAACGGAGCCGAATACGAAGAGGTCACCACCGAAATCATCGAGGAGGAACGGCCCCCCATGGTCGAGATCCCCGATTACCTCGCCCGCTTCCCCCGATGAACTCATGCCTGTCGCCCTCGTCCATTACCATCTCCGCCGCGGAGGCGTGACCCGCGTCGTCGAGTCCCAATCGGAAGCCCTCCGCCGGGCCGGCCGCGAACACGTCATCCTCGCCGGAACCCCCTGCCGCGGCCGCGCCGACCTCCCCGTCATCACCGTCCCCGATCTCGACTACCGTGTCACCAGCGGACCCGCCGACGGCGCCGCGCTCGCCGGCCGCCTCCGCCACGCCGCCCGCCTCCATCTCGGCCGCGACCCCGAAATCTGGCACCTCCACAACCCCACCCTCGGCAAAAACTCCCTCCTCCCCGGCGTCGTGCGGGCCCTCTCCGAATCCTGTGACCCCCTCGTCCTCCAGTTCCACGATTTCGCCGAAGACGGACGCCCCGCCAACTACCGCCTCCTCTGCAAGGAAACCGAAATCTATCCCCTCGCCCCGCAGATCCGCTACGTCTTCATCAACCGGCGCGACCAAGGCCTCCTCGAAGAGGCCGGAGTCCCTCCCGCCTGCACCAGCCTGTTGCCCAACGCGGTTCGCCCCCCGGTCATCGGCGCCCCCCCGGCCCCCCCCGGCCTTCCAGCCCGCGTCCTCTACCCGGTCCGCGGAATCCGCCGCAAGAACCTTGGCGAATTCTGCCTCCTCGCCGGCCTCGCCCCTTCCAACGCCGCCTTCGCCCTTACCCTCGCCCCGGAGAACCCCGAATGGCGCCCCATCTACGACCAATGGACCCGCTTCGCCGCCGATCACCGCCTTCCCGCCTCCTTCAACGTGGTCGACCGCCTCCCTCCCGCCCCAAACCCCCCCCCGACCTACGAATCCTGGCTCAGCCACTGCTCCCACCTCCTCACCACCTCCATCGCGGAAGGGTTCGGACTCGCCTTCCTCGAGCCCGTCGCCTTGCGCAAGCCCCTCCTCGGCCGCAACCTCCCCGAAATCACCACCGACTTCACCGGAAATTCCGAACCCCTCGGGAGTCTCTACGAACATTTGCTGATCCCCGCCGGCTGGATCGACCGCGACCGCCTCCTCGCCGCCCTCTCCCACGGCCTCCGTGCCATTTACGACGCTTACCGAACCCCCTTCTCCGCGGCCGTCCTCGACGCCGCCCGAAACGCCCTCTTCCACGACAACCTCCTCGACTTCGGCAACCTCCCCGAACCCCTCCAACGCGAGGCCGCCGTCCGCGCCCTGCGAAATCCCGAGGGCCCCGTCGTCACCGTCGGGGGACGCCCGGAACCCGCCGTCCGGTGGCTCGCCCGCGCCTTGTCGGAACCCCCGCCGCTTCCCCCTCCGTCCCTCCTCGATCCTTACGACCTCGACCACCATGCCGCCCGGCTGGGTTCCATCTACGACGAAGTTCGTAGCGCCGGGACGCGGCCTCCTTCATGGCTTCCCGCGGAAGCCGTTCTCCGCTCCTTCCTCAAGCCGCGCCGCTTTCACTTCCTCCGCACCTGAACCTCATGACGTCCCCCCTCCTCCTGCTCCGCCGGCTCTCCCGTCCCCTCGACCCCCTCCCCACCGGCGTCAATCCCCGCCTCGTCCCCCTCGAGGGGGTCCGCGGCGTGGTCTTCGACGTCTACGGCACCCTCGTCGTCTCCGCCTCCGGCGACATCGGGGTCTCGGACGCCCCCCAAAAGGAAGCCGCCCTCCGCTCCATCCTCCGCGACCTCGCCGTCAATCCCCCCCCCGGCGACGGCCGCCTCACCGACCGCCTCACCGCCCTCATCAAGAACGATCACCTCCGCGCCCGCGCCGCCGGCATCGACTACCCGGAGGTCGAAATCCGCGACATCTGGCGCTCCCTCCTCGGCCTCGACGACGACGATCTCGTCAATGCCGTCGCCGTCGCATACGAAGCCGTCACCAACCCCGTGTGGCCCATGCCCGCCGCCGCCGGCCTCCTCGCCGGCCTCCGGGCCCGCCGCTTCCTTCTCGGTATCGTCTCCAACGCCCAGTTCTATACGCCCCTCCTCTTCGACGCCCTCTTCGGCGCCTCCCTCGACCGCCTCGGATTCGACCCCGGCCTCAGCTTCTTTTCCTACCAACACCGGCGCGCCAAGCCCGGCCTCTGGCTCTTCCAACAACTTCGCGAGGCGCTCCCGGCCCGCCAACTCGACCCCTCCGCGATCCTCTACGTCGGCAACGACGCTCTGAAGGACATCCATCCGGCCGCTTCCCTCGGCTTTCGCACCGCCCTCTTCGCGGGTGATCAACGCTCCTACCGCCCGCGCCCCGAGACGCCCGGTCTCCTCCCCCCCGACGCCATCCTCACCCGCCTCTCCCAGATTCCGCAATTGATCAACTGAGCTTCCCCATCGACCACTACCGCCTCCATGACCCGCTCGCGGCCCTCGCCCGGGACAAGATCTTCCTCGGAACCTCCTCATGGAAGTATCCGGGGTGGACCGGACAACTCTACACCGAAGAACGCTACACCTGCCGCGGACGCTGGGCAAGGGCCCGCTTCGAACGCGACTGCCTCGCCGAATACGCCGAGGTCTTCCCTTCCGTTTGCGTCGATGCTTCCTACTACCGCTTCCCCGATCGGAAGTCCCTCGACCGCCTCGCGGATCTGGTCCCTGCCTCCTTCCTCTTCTCCCACAAGGTCACCGACACCATCACCGTCAAACACTTCCCGAAGCTCCGCCGCCACGGCCGCCTCGCCGGCAAGGACAACCCTCACTTCCTCGACGCCGGCCTCTTCCTGACCTCCTTCCTCGACCCGCTCCGCCCGCACCACGACCGGACCGGGCTCCTCATCTTCGAGTTCTCCCGATTCTACCCCCGCGACTTCGAACACGGCCGGGACTTCATCGCCCAACTGGACGCCTTCCTCGGACGCCTCCCCGCCTCCGACTGGGATTTCGGTGTCGAGGTCCGCAACCCTGCTCTGCTCCAACCGCCATACTTCGAATCCCTCGCCCGCCACGGCGTCGCCCACGTCTACAACCAATGGCAACGCATGCCCTCCCTCGGCGAACAAATCGAACTCCGCCCGCCCGACCGCTCAAGGTCCCCCGGCGCCGCCCGCCTCCTCCTCAAGTGCGGACGCGATTACGAGGAAGCCGTCGATACCTTCCAACCCTACGACCAGCTCAAGGAACCCCAGCCCGAAGTCCGCCGCAGCAGCGCCCGCCTCATCCGCTCCCTCCGGCAGTCCCACCCCAGCCGCCGATCCTACATCTACGTCAACAACCGCCTCGAAGGAAACGCCCTCGCCACCATCGCCGCCATCCTCGAACTCCTCCAATAGGCCAACCCCCGCCGCCCCACGTCGGCCTCGTGCCGGCAATTTTATTGAGGAGAACCCTAAGGAAAGGCGCCAATCGCTCCTCAAGAGGCTGTTTTTGAGACAAGCAGAGAGAAAAACCTTCCCTTTATCTGGAAATCACCAATTTTCGACTTGCCTTTGCTGTACTTTTGGAGATTTTCGCCTCCGAAAGGCAATTTTCATGGCAACACAAGAATTGGACGGAGCGCAGGCCCTCATCAAAACCCTCGACGATTTGGGTATTCAACACATGTTCGGCTACTCCGGCGGCGCCGCCCTCCCGATCTTCGACGCTCTCGAGACCGTCAAGAGCAACATGAAGTTCGTCCTCACCCGCCACGAACAGGGCGCCGTCCACATGGCCGACGGCTACGCCCGCGCCACCGGCAAGCCCGCCGTGGTCCTCGTCACCTCCGGCCCCGGCGCCGGAAACACCGTCACCGGCCTCATGACCGCCCACATGGATTCCGTCCCCATGATCGTCCTCACCGGCCAGCAGGTCACATGGATGCTCGGCAAGGACGCCTTCCAGGAAGCCGATATCTTCGGCATCACCATGCCGGTGGTGAAACACAACTTCCTCGCCAAGGAAACCAACGCCCTGCCCCGCATCGTCCGCGAAGCCCACTACATCGCCACCACCGGCCGCCCCGGCCCGGTCCTCGTCGACGTCCCAAAGGATGTCTCCCAAGCCCCCTTCCACGGCAGCCTCGAACCCGATCTCGACCTGCCGGGATACCACCCCGAGCGGGCCTTCGAGATCGACCTCGACGCCATCGACAAGGCCGCCCAA
>CAYPUM010000180.1:0-7481 GCA_964413545.1 uncultured Roseibacillus sp.
CCCGCCCTCCCCGCCCCCGAACAACCCCCGGAACCCGAAGAGCCCCGGGAACCCGAAGAAAAAATCCCCGAGGCCGAAGATCCGGAAACCACCAAACCCGATCACACCCCCTCCGAGCCACAAGACCCCTCAACCCCCGACCTCGAAATCAAACCCTACGGCGCAAGCGGAGAGTCGTAATCCCGACCGGTCCCCGCCCCCGGAAACCCGATTCCCGCGGTGACACTCACGGCAATCCCGACCCCGGATCCAGTGGGAGGCTATGTCGCCCACAACCCCGAAACGGGCAGGCACGTCCCAAGGGGAGCCCGCCAGAAGGGGAAGCCGCAACAACACGCGGGGAGCAGATCAGGATGATATCAGTGAGGAGATCACGCCATGGCGAAGAAGAAGGATACCATCAGTGCCGAAGAACTTGACCGTCGTTTTGACGACGGTGAGGACATTTCCTCTTACTTGGACTGGAGGTCAGCCCGTCGGCCCGGCCTTGAACAGCGGAGGGTGAACGTGGACCTGCCGATCTGGATGATCGATTCCCTTGACGGGGAGGCGAAGCGGATCGGGGTCACGAGGCAATCCATCGTGAAGGTCTGGCTCGCGGAACGGATCAAGGCAGAACAAGGCAGCTGACCAACCCGCTACCCGCTGAGAGACGGAGCAGGGAAGGTCTTTTCGTTCCGGTCGGGTCGCGGTGGCCGGCGTTTTACACGCTTCGTTTTTTCCATCCGAGGGCGATCAGGGTGCAGAGGCCGATGACGGCGACCATGACGAGGGCCTCGCGGCTGCTGCTTCGGGGTTCCGGCGCCCGGAACCTGAGATCGAGTTCCATGGGGGCGTCCTTCTCGACCTTGACGGTGCGGTGGAACGAGAAGACGCGGCCCTCCTCGGGGAGGGTGACGGTGATGGCCTGCGGGGCGGGCTCGGCGGCACGCTGGTGGTCGACGAGGGCCTCCGCGATGATGCGCAGGGCGGTATTGACCTCGGCGGGGTTGCCCTTGGTGAACTCGGTGATTTCCTGCGGACGGAAGCGGACGTCGTTGCGATTGATGATGCCGTTGTTGTCGGCGGCCTGTTCGAGTTGCGCGTCGCGCTGGAATCCGGGATCCTCCCCCTTGTTGTCGAGGTAGAAGCGCTGCCGCCGGGTGTTGAGGCCGACGATGGCCTGCTGCTCCCGGAGCGCCCGCAGCTGGACGCGGGCGTCTTCGTTCGAGGCGGCGTCGAGGGCGTAGTTGCCGGCGACCGTCTCGAGGACGCGGGCGGCCTTTTTCTGCCGGCCTTGGTTGAGGTCTTCATTGACCTTCGCCAACATGACCTGTCCCTGAGCTTCCTGCCGGTCGTGCATGCTTCTCGACTTGGCGAGGTATTGCTCGCGATCGAACTCCGGTCCCATGGCGACGCCGCGCAGGTCGAGGCTGCCGTCGTGCCGGACCAGCTCATAATCCTGCGGCACGATGACCTTCCATTCGATGTTCTCGAGGGGGACGTTCAATTCCGGGGTGCGGAGTTCCATCCGGCGGAAGCTTTCGCCGGGCGTCGAGTAGACGAATCGCACTTCGGCGGTCTCGTCGTCGGGCCCCGGAAGGACGTAGAACAGGCAGGAGGACCCTTGGCGCACGATGCTGACGCTTGCGCCGTTGACGAAGGCGTTGTAGAGCCTGCCTTCTTCCGGCAAACCGACCCGCAGGGTGCTGCGCTGGACCACCTCGATGTCCAGTTCGACGGCCGTCAGCAGCTTTCCGACCGGCGAGACCACCGTGGTGAACCGGCCGCCTGCAACCCGCAGCTTGAGCGCCTCGGCCACCGCATGGCGCCGCACCGCGAGGGTCAGGGTCGTGGCCGGCGGCACGGCCCGCAGTGCCAGCGCGGGGATGCTCCGGTTCCGCGCCTCCCGAAGCTCTTGCGGGACCGCGTTCCAATCGAGCTGCTGCCAGCCTTCCGGGAGCGGGCCGGGATCGGGATCGAGCCGCGCCCCGGACCGGATCGCGAAGTAGTAGGGAGGGGTCTGGCGGATTCCGGGGAACTCAACCATCCGGAGCGCTTCGCGGTTTCCGGGGCGTTCCGCGGTGCGTTCCCATTCCAGCCGGAGGTTCAGCGGGCCCACCACCCGGCGCTTGAACTGCACCCGCCAGAGGTCGCCGTTTTCCTCGATGCGGGCGATCGAGCTGATTCCCCCGCCGCTGGCGCGCACCGTCCTGGTTTCCTGATCGCCCAGTCCGGGCAGGCGCACGTCGAGGGAGCGAATCGAAGCGTTCTCGACGTTGAGATCGGCCACGATGTTGGTGCGGGTCTGTCCTTCGCGAAGAACGGCCTCGTGGAGGACCCGGCCGGTGACCCACGGCTCGAGTTTCTCGATGGCAACCCGCAGTTCCCATGCGCGTTGCAGGATGCGGAAGGCCAACGCCCCCTCGCCCTGTCCGCCGATGGTGCGCGGATCGACCTCCGACACGTTGCGGCGGGTCATGGTCTCGAGGCGGATGCCCTTGGTGGGTTTCAAGACCAGCTCCCCGGTCTGGCGTCCGGCTTCCCGCAACTCGAACCGCGGGACCAGCCAGCCCTCGGGATCGGCGGCCGGCGCCGGTCCCGTCATGGACAGCGCGAATTCCTGCTCCCCGATCGTCTTGCCGTTCAGGTGCATGATGACGTATCGCGCGCCCTCCTCGGTGAGTTCCGTCCAGTGGCTGAGGGCGGGTCCGCTGAGCGACTCGATTTCGAGCCCCGGCGGCAGCGGGAAGCTCATCCGGAACACCCCGGCGCGCATGATCTCGGCCTTGAAGTTCACCCCGACGACGAGGCGCTCGTCGCCGATCGACACCACCTGCCGCGTGGTCACCCGCAGTTCCGGCGCCACGGGGGCCACCCGCAGCCGGAGCGATCCCCCGCCCTTTCCATAACGGTAGACGCCGCGGAGGACGGGCTTCGACCCGCCACGCTCCGGGATCAGGGACCGGTCGAAATCCGCGAGGTTGACCTCCGACAGCCCCTCCGGTTCGGCCTTCTCGAGCTGCGTCTCGGGCCCGAAGGCCACCCCCAGCAGCCCGACTTCGTTGACCGCCGCCGGAACCGCAAGGGGCGCCAGTTCCGTCTCCGACGGCAGCGGATCGAGGCGCCCCTGGGTCTCCACCACCAGCGAGAAGGCCTCCGCCTGAGCCGGCTCGATCACGATATTCAGCTCCCGTTTTCCCGCGTCAAACTGCCATGTCCGCACGGGGCCCGAGCCGGCCTCGCTCACGGTGAACCCTTCGGGGATCGTCACGGCCAACTCCCGGACCAGACCCCTCGAAGGGCGCACCCGCACCACGTGCCGGCCGTCGACCACCCCCGGGCCGGGCAGATAGAGGTTGGCCACCTCGACGAAGAACTCCCTCTTCTCCGCCGCCACGTCGCGCACCTTCGGCCGCAGGATGATCGAAGCCTCCCGCCGCGGCGCGAGCAGGAGCGACGCCCCGCTGTGGCCGTCGGGCAACCCCTCCCGCCCCTCGACACGCATCGCGGCCTCCGAATCGATCTCCCAGCCGGCGCGGTCGATCTGCACCCCGAGTTCCTGCACGGCCGCCGGCCCGGTGGGAACCGCGATCTGCCGCGCGTTCGCGCCGGCCTGCATCTCGAAGGCGAACGCGGCCTCATGACGAGCAAACCCCCCGGCCCGCGGCGCCGCGTCCGCCGGAAGGCGCGGGCCGCGAATTGATACGACGTATGCCGTACCAAATCCCGGGACGCTCCGCTTGCCGACCCGCAGCGCTTCTCCTCCCTCGAACTTCTTCAGGATGGCGGGGGCCTTCAGCAGGAGGAAGGTGTCGCCCGGCTCGCCGCCGACCCGGATCGATCCCCCGGCCTGCAGGCGGCCCTTCGCGATCGTCCAGTCCTGTTGGATGCGTTCCGCGGCCTTGAGGCCTTCCGGCAGCACCGGGGGCGGCGGGGCTGCTTCGCCGGCAGCCTTTCCGGCGGCGGCCTCGTCGATCGCGCCCCCGCCGAGGATGAGGCCGAGGATCACGAGGGAGGCGGTGGACGGTCCGGAGAGGGGTCCGCCGGATTCCCCCTGCTCCTTTTCCTCCTTGTCATCGGCTTTCGGACCGGCCTCGACTTTCCGCGCTTCCTTCCGGGTGCGCAGCCAGCCACGGAATTCCCAGTAACGATCCCCGCCCCAACGCCACAGCCAGGGCAGCAGGAGGAAGGCCAGCGCGATCGCAAGCAGCACAAAGAACGGAACCGCCCCCCCGCGCTGCATCAACAGGCCGATCGCCACGACGACGATGCCGCCCCACCGGAGCAGGAGCCGCCGCTGCTTCCGAAAGACAGAGCCACCCAGCAAGCCAAGGCCGGCGACGATCACGGCAACCCCCAACAGGTCGAACCGGGCCCTCAAGGGAGTGTAGTTGCCGACCTCCAGCGAGAGTTGGCCGCCGGGCGCGATGACGGGCAGGGAATACTCGAGTCCGTGCAGGTTCTCCCGCACCTGCGTGCCCGCCCGGGCCGCCAGCACGAGCGAGATCACCAGTGCAAGGGTCAGCAGCAGAATGCCGGCCAGCCCCGGCCAGCGGTTCCGGGAGTCCCCGCCCCGCATCCACACCCCCGCCGCAACGAACAACAGAATCACTACCGTCGCGCCAAGGGCGCGGTCCGCGATCCATTCCAGACCGGTCTCCGACAGGACCTGGGTCCTCAGCGGCAGGCCGCCCCGCTTCGGGACAAGGACGCGGTCGTGTTCGCCACGCACCGTCCACTTCGTTTTCAGGACCGGCGCCTCGATCGCCGGAAGTTCGAGGCGCGCCCGGCTGCCTCCGCCCGAGGGATTGCCGAGCCGCAGTTTCACTTCCACCGGGGCATTGGCGCCCACCCCGGCCGGCAACGGGATCAGGGTGTGCCGGCCGTCCTCTCGCGCGCTGACGTCCTCCCCGTTCACCTGCACCGCCCAGCGCTGCGACGCTTCCGGCAGCCTGACGCGGAAGACGCGGCGGCCACGCGACTTCACGATCATCGCGACCTCCGTGACGACCTCCCCGTCCTGCGAGACCCGGCTGGCGGCTTCCGCGAACTCGACCACCTGCGGCAAGGTCTCGGCGGGGTCGAACCAGTCGACGTTCATCGCGAGTTCGAACGGACGGGAGGTATACTGGTAAGTCGCCAGCGCCGGAGCGCTGCTCAACAACCGCAACTCCGCCGGGAGCTCGAGCGGGTCGAGTTCGATGAGCCCCCTGACCCGTTCGACCTGCGGGTTGACCCGCACCGAACTGACGACCTGGATGTATCCGCGTTCGCCGCGCACTTCAAGCGGTTCGACCATGCCGGGATTGATGACCATGCCCTGGCCGGCAACGGCTTCCTGGTACGTCACCAGCAACGTGTAGGGGCCCACCACCGGTTGGTGCAGGCTGACGACCAACTCGCCGTCTTGAGGGCGCCGGCTCCGCACGTCCAGTCCCTCGACGCAGACGTTCTCAGCGCCCGGCGGGATCTTGAGCTTCCACTCGGAAACGGGGGCGCCGGTCACGAAGTAGTTCAGCAGGACGCTGGCATAAGCGGTCCGGTCCTCGAGGGCATAGAGGTGGAAGACATCCGCCTGCACGCTCTGCGGGAGGCTCTCGATCCGCAGCGTGACACTCCAGTCACGTCCCCGGATGCGGAAGGCTTGCTGCAAGTCGTCCCGGCTCTCGTGGAACCGCGAAAGCGGAATCTCGGTCAGCTTCGCGGAATTCTCGACTGCGATCCGGTAACCGGGGGCGCTCGCGACCCCGGCCTCGCCTCGCACCGACTTGGCGGCGGGGTAGCGCAGGAGCGGCAACGTCCACGGGCCGTCCGCGGCGGGCTCGTTCTTTTCGAGATGCACCCGCACCAACTGGCGGCCTTCGACTTCCTTGCCGAACGTCACTTTGAGTGACCGCTCGCCGTTCTCGACCTGCGTTCCGGGGTGGTGATCGACCACTTCCGCCCCGGTCACGGAGACCACCGCGTAGTCCGCCGGAATCATCAGGTCCCACTCGCGAAGGGGCGCCTCGCGGATGTCCAACTCGATGGCGGCCCGCATGGCGCGATCCGTCTCGGTCAGTTCGTAGACCAGGATCTGCGAAACGTTCACCTCCGGCTGCACCCGGTCCGCGGCCACCTCGCATTCGTATGCCGCCGATGGAAACCGGTACACGAACACCTGACGGTCGCCCCCCGCGAGATCCTGCTCGGGAAACTGCTCCGGCGAGAGCTGCGTCAGTCCCTCGAGGCCCGCCACCTCGATCCGCGTCGCCCCGATATTGTAAACCCGGACGTATCCCGAATGACGGATCGATCCGTCCGGCAGGATGCGCAGCGGATCCGCCCGCACCGGGAAGGCCCCCAATGGCAACTGGCTCCGGATGCGAAGGCTGCCGGTTCCCTCGAGCGGCTGATTCAGCTCCACTTCGAGGCTGCGGCTGCCGTCGGTGTCCGCCACGCGCCACCCCATCACGTTCGAGCCCTCGACGCTGAGCACCTCTCCCGGACCGTCGAGTCCGAGCCGGATCGCTTCGAGCTTCCCCTGGAGGATCCGGTAATCGATCACGGTCGTCTCGCGCATCAACCCCGCTCCCACCCCGACGTTGACCCGCGCCGACGTGGTGAAAAAGAGCTTGCCTTCCCCCGTCTCGCGAACCCGCTTCCAACGCATCGCGAGGCGCCCGTCGAGCGGAAGAAACCCGCGCCACGTCCCGTCGACGCGCGACGGAACGACGCTCGACCCGGCGTGGAACTCCAAAGCCGCGTCGACCCCCCGCAACTCCACCGGCACCACCGCGCCGCTCGATATCTCGAACCCCAACGTGCGCCATTCCGCTTCCCGGCCAAGGCGGGCCGCAATGCCCACCTCGATCGGATACCGCCCCGGCTTCGGGAAATGCAACCGGTAGACCGGTTCCCCCGAGGCGTCCGTTTCGAGTGCCAACCGGCAGCCCGCCGCTTCCGGACCCCCGCTCACGGTCGCCCGGCCGCGCAGGAAGTCCACCGCAGCGTCGTCCTTGCTGACCTCGGCCGTGGCCCGGAACACGAACTCCGCGTGGCGGTCATCGTCGCCGGCCACGCCTTCAAGGGAGGCGTTGACGAACTCCACCGGCGCCGCCACGGCGCTGCTCCGCGCCAGCGCAAAGCTCAGGCGCTCTCCCCGCGCGCCTTCAAAGCGCTTCACGGATTCGTTGCCGGATTCGAGCGGCAGGAACCCCTCCGCCGCCACGAGCCGGGCCGACACCTCACGCGGGACATGCACCGCAACGGTCGACGTGAATCCCACCGCCTCGCCCGCCTGCACGTGAAGCACCTCGACCGTGACCGGCGGTTCGAGTCCCGACAACGACCCCCTCGCGACGATGCGGAACTGGCGGCGGTCGCGGTCCGGCTCGACTTCGAGGTCGAGGAAGCGCTTCCCGCCGGCGCGGCGCACCGCCCATGCCGCCAGTCCCTCGCCCGTGACGCTTTCCAGTTCCCCCGTTCCGCCGAGGCCGAGGCTGAGGATCTCCGGGCGG
>CAYPUM010000181.1:0-7474 GCA_964413545.1 uncultured Roseibacillus sp.
GAGCCCCCAGAAGGTGGTGAGCAGCGCGATCTGGATCTTCGAAGCCAGTTGGATCGGGTCCGCCTGGCCGGTCACGGCCAGCGTCCCGAACGCCAGCACCATCCCGTAGACCGTCCCGAACAACCCGAGCATCGGGGCGGCCTGCGCGATGAGCGCGATGTAATTGATCCAGACCATGTTCTTGCGGCTCTCGTTGATGGTGAAGTCGGCGACGGCGTCCTCGACGCCGTCGCGCCCCAGATCCTCGGGACGGGTGGCGTCGATGTTGGGCAGGGAGTAGGCCAGCATGCGCCCGAGGTAACTCGGGTGGGAGGCCGCCAGCTCGATCGCGGAGCGCACCCGGCAGTTCGTCATGTGATCTAACAGCGCGGCCTTCAGGTCGTCCGGACAGAACTTCGGCTTGGTGAGGTTGATGAAGTTGAAGACGCACAGCGCGATCAGGGCGATGATGGCGAGACCGATCAGGATCATCGGCCATCCGCCGGCGAGAACCCATTTCTGGAGCAGGTTGGAGTCGCTGGCGGCGGCGCCTTCCTCGCCTTGGGCGAACAGGGCGGGGGCGGAGGCCATGAGGCTGGTGATCACAAGGGCGACGGTGGTGGGGCGACGGTGGGTAGGTGTGTGTGACATGATTGGATTCCGAATTCGTTGCGTGGGGGGGAGATTTGTCCGCCGGATCAAAGGCAGGGGATTCTGTAAAGTGTTGACGGGGAGTAAAGGACGTTTTGCGGGTTTTTGGGGATGCGGAGCCTTGTCCGCCTAGCCTTTCCTCGTCCGGACCGGGCGGCGGCCCGGGAAGAGGCGCCGGCAAATCTCGCACACGGTGCCGTCGCACGACCGGGCCGAGCAGTGCTCGCGGCCATAGTAGATCATCCGGAGGTGCAACCGGTTCCATGAGTCCCGCGGGAAGAGGCGTTTCAGGTCCCGTTCGGTCTGCGCCACGCTCCGGCCGCTGGTCAGCTTCCACCGTTGCGCAAGCCGGTGAATGTGCGTGTCCACCGGAAAGGCCGGAATCCCGAAGGCCTGCGAGAGCACCACCGACGCCGTCTTGTGACCGACCCCGGGCAGGGCCTCCAGCGCCTCGAGATCGGCGGGCACTTCTCCCCCGTGCCTCTCGACCAGCAGCTTCGAAAGGTCCGACAGGTGCCGCGCCTTGCGCGGCGCAAGACCGCAGGTCCGGATCAACTCCTCGATCTCGCGGACTTCAAGACCCGCCATGGCGGCCGCGTCAGGCGCTCGGGCGAAGAGGGCCGGCGTCACCTGATTCACGCGGCGGTCCGTGCACTGCGCCGACAACAGAACGGCGGCCAGGAGGGTGAAGGCGTCCCGGTGATGCAACGGAACCGGCGCCTCGGGGTAAAGCTCCTCGAGGCGCCGGGAGATGCAGGCGGCCCGCTCGGACTTCGTCATGCGCGCGGACAAGGCGCCCCGGGGTCAGTAGGAACGGCGCGTCCCGCCGGCGACCGCCGCATACCGGCCCTCCCGGCCCAGCTTCCGGACCGTGGCGTAATACATGCGCGCGCAGTGGTCATACTTGGTGCGCTTGCGCAGAAGGTTGGCGGTCCGGTCCAAGGAACCCCAGTGGATGACATGAATCTCCGCCGGCCGCGTCCCCCAGCGGCGCATCCCGCTCAGCGAGGGATGATAAATATCGATCGTGTTGGTCCCCACCAGACTGGAGCCGTAGTCGTCCACGACATACGTGTAGGGCAGCCCCTTGATCTTGAAGGTGGTCCCGACGGGGTAGCGCGACCAGTCCGCGGCGGCGCTACGGACCCGGCCGTACTTCAGCACCGTCCCGCTGGCGTTCAGGTTGCCATAGGCCCCCGGTTCGTTCTCCTTGCACGAATAGGCCGTGGTTCTCACGTAGCGATGCCTCACGCTGTCCGGATAGGTCGGCATTCCGTGGCGATCCCGCCCATACGACGAGGCCGAGTGCAGCAAGGCCACATCCGCCGAGACCGGCAAACCGCCCGACCGCAATCCCGATCCGGAACCCGTTCCGGCCAGCCGGCGCGCTTCGTCCTTCGAAAGAAGACTCACCGAACTCAGAGAGCCCGAGTCGCTACTCAAGCCGCTGCTGCAGCTTGCCAGAGCCCCGAGAGCAATTGCACACGCAACTGCTTTAAACAGCAGGAATTTCATACGGCTAAGGAGAGACAGGGACCTTGATTTTCAAGAAAACCAAGGTAAGGAGTTGGGAGGTTTTAATACAGAGCCTTTTCTGACACAATGCTTTTTTCGCGAAATGGCCCAAAATGACCGGTTTTTGAGGATATCCGGGCCATGGGCCGGGTGTAAGGTGTCAGGATTCGGGCCTGTCAATCCTCTTCGAGGAGTTTCCGGATGCGGTTGGGAACGAACGAGTCTTCGGTGGCTTCGTCGGCGGCGAGGCGCATTTGGTGGCGGAGGATGTGGAGGGAGACGGGCGGGAGGTAGTCGTCGAGGCAGGACCGGAGGGCGGCCACGGGGTCGAGTTTCCGGAGGCGGACGAGCCGGAAGCACTTTACCGCGAGGGCCTCGGCCGCACCGGGGGTGAGGAGGTCGGGGACGCGGTTTTTGAGTTCCTCGAATGCTTCAGCCGCCACCGCGAGGCCCCGTTTGCGGCACAAGCCCCGCAGCAGGGCGAATCCTTCGGCCGGCGTGGTGGTGGGGAACAGGGGCAGCTTGACATCCACCCGGCCCGGCCGCTTCAGATCGACCTCGATCAGGTCGGGCCGGCTGGAGGCCAGCACCCAGATCAGCCGGCCCCGGTTGTCCGGGTCCGACATTTCGCGTGCGATCATCGAGTAGACCCGGTTCGAGACCCCCGAATCGCCGCCGGCCGGCTGGCGGCGGCCGAGGGCCTGGTCGGCCTCGTCCACGAACACGATGCAGCGGCCGAGGGCATGGAGCAGGGCGAAGATCTTTTCGAGATTGGCCTCGGTGCTGCCGACCCAACGGTCGCGGAAATTGCGGAGGGTGACGACCGGCACGCCCGCCTCTCCGGCGAGGCACTCCGCAAGGAAGGTCTTGCCGGTCCCAACCGGCCCGCAGAAGAGGAAACCCATCGGAAGCGCCTCGAGTTCGTCCTGCCTCCAAAGGGCCAGATCCTGTCGCAGCCACTCCTTGACGGCTCCGAGCCCGATGACGTCATCGAGGTTGCGGCGGGGTTCCACGAATTCGATGAGACCCTCGCAGTCCTGTTCGACGAGGGATTTTTTCAACCTCCCGAGGTCGTCGTCCGAGAGGGGCTGCCCTTCGTATTGCCGCCTTCGCAGGAGGGCCTCGACCGAGCTGAGGGTGGCGCCCGAGAGGCGCCGGGCGGGCCGGGAGAGGTTTCCGTCGTATCCTGCGAGGGCCGCCGGGCAGTCGGTTTCCATGACCCGCATCGCCTCTTCCAGTTCCGCCGGCCCGGGCAGGGGGATCTGGACCATGCTCAGCCGGGGGTTTCCCGCCACCAGCGGGTGCAGGTTGTTGATGTGATCGACCATGAGGAAGGCCGCGTGGCCGTGCTCCCGGAGACGGGCCTCGGCCGCCCACGAGCGGAGCAGCGAAGCCATCGCGCTGAGGCTGTAATTCAAGGCATGAGGCAGGTCCGGCGCCACCAGTTGGGCCTGCCGGATGATGACCGCCACCCGCGGCCCGTCCCGCCCCACCACCGCCAGATTGCGGCAGAACATCAGATACTGGGTGAGAAACCGCACCGCCTCGAGAGGATCGGTCTCGTAGCTTCCGCGTTCCCTTGCCCGCGACCAGTCGCGCAGGATTTCCTCGCCGCGCTCGGCGCGCAGCCCGAAGCCCAGCTCATAGCTGAGGATCACCTCAAACTGCGGCAGCAGGATGTCCGTGAGGAACTCGCTGAGGCGTCCCAACCGGGGGCCGCCGGGCGGGGCAAGAAGCAACTGGTCGTCGATGTTCCCGTGGAGGACGAAACATCCCGCGGTCCGGCTCTCGTAGCGCGCGATGACCTCGCGGGCCCATGGAGGGAGGGCTGCCATCGGGCCGCGCACTATTCGCTGGCCGCCGGCCCCATGGTCCCCCGGGTGGTCTCGCCGGGCGACGCGTCCTTCTGCTTCTTCGCGGCCTCGTCCGGCGCCGGTTCGAGTTCGATGCCCTCGGCGGCCGCGAAATCCGCCAGCGCCATTTCGGCGAGGACGTCCTGCTCGGCGTCCTTCATCTCGATGTCGGAAAGGCTCATCGCGTCGCGCGCGACGCGGGCCCGGCCCGCCGCCTTGGTGCGTTCCTCCTCGACAACCTCTTCGAGGCGATTGAGGGTTTCACCGGCGCCGCCGATTTCGGTGACCATGCCGGCGGACATCTCGTTGAGTTCCGCCATGGCCCGCTGGACTTTCATGTCGTCGATGTTCCGGCGGAGGCTTTCAATTTTCTCCTTGGCCTCCTTGACGCTCACGTCGCGGGCCCGGACGAGTTCCTTGTAGCGTTTTTCGGCGTCTTCGAGCTGGCGGGCCACTTCGTCGTGGTCCCTGTCGACGGTCTTCAACCTCAGGGCGAGGTGACCGGCGGATTCGCGATTTCCCGCCTTCAGGTTGGCGGCCGTCTTGCTCCGCAATTCCTCCTCCTCCCGGCCGAGTTTCCTGACCTGACTGATGAGCCGTTCCACCATGGCGGCATGGGTCGCCAGCCCGCGGTTGAACTCCGCGATCTGTTCCCGCAGGTTTTCCTTTTCGACCTCCAGCAGGGCTTCCGGATTGGACTTCTCCGCCCTGCCGATCAGGCGAAGAAACAGCCCCTTGATGAGATTTCCGAGACGTCTGAACATGCTGATTTCCTCCCGGCCCCGAGGTTGTCCCATCGATCCACCTCCCGCAAGCACAAGCGCGTCCGGGATTTGTCCACCACGCGGAGGCAGTGGACGCTCGTGCCCCGGCACGCCCGGCTTGCGGACCGGGCCTCGCTCGGTTCCAATGGCCGGGTGAACGACCGGTCCGGAATCCTCGTCCAGTATCTGCGCCAGCTTCAGAGACACGGGGTGACCCGCATTCGGCTCGACGAGGGGGCGCGCGAAGTCCTGCGGGTCCGCTATCGGGCCGGGCGGGCCCGTCCCCCCGGGCAGTCGGCGGCCCCGGCGCCGCCCCCCGCCCCCGCCGAGACCATCATGGAACCGGACCCCGGCGCGGGCGCCCCCTCCGGCCAGTTGGCCGCCCTCCGGGAGCAGGCCCGCCACTGGCCGCCGGTCCGCGCCCTCGGTTCGCTCCGCGAAACCATGGTCTTCGCCACCGGCAATCCCGAAGCCGACCTGATGCTGGTGGGAGAGGCGCCGGGATACGAAGAGGAGCGGCGCCAGCAACCCTTCGTCGGCCAGGCCGGCCGGAAGCTCGACCGCATCCTCGCCGCCATGGGACTCGACCGTGACAAGGTCTATATCTCGAATATCTGCAAGTTCCGGCCCGCCATGCGAAACCAGACCACCAACAATCGCAAGCCCACCCCGGCCGAAATGCAGGCCTGCCTCCCGTTCATCCGCGCCGAAATCGGCATCGTCCGCCCGAAATGCATCGTGGCCCTCGGCGCCACCGCCGCGGAAGGGCTCCTCGACCGCAGCGATCCCGTCGGCCGCCTCCGCGGGTCGTGGCACGAGTTCGAAGGCATCCCGGTGCGCGTCACCTACCATCCCTCGTATCTCCTGCACAACGAGGCCGCCCTCGGCGAAAAGCGCAAAGTCTGGGACGACATGCTCGAGGTGATGAAACTCCTCGGCATGCCAATCACCGAAAAACAACAACGGTTTTTCGGCGGAACGCAGGCTTGATCGCCATTCTTGCTTTGCAGACTCCCCCCGCCGGCGCTCAAATCCTCCCCCGTGAGCCATCACCCCTTCCTCGTCGATTCCCGGCAGATTCCATGGTCGGCTCTGGTCCCGGATCGCATCGAGCCCGATATCGAAGCGGCGATCGCCGCGTCCCGCGAGCGCCTCGAAGCAATCCGGAGCGTGCCGCCCCCCGAAGCTACCTACCAGAACACCTTCGGCGCCCTCGACGACGCCACCGAGGCCCTCGACCGCGGGTGGGGCCGTCTGAACCACCTCGACGCCGTCCGCAACAACGACGCCCAACGCGAGAAACTCAACAAGTTGCTTCCGGCCGTTTCGGAATTCCTCGCCTCGATCCCCCTCGACGAGCGATTGTGGGAGGTCCTGAAGCAGTTCGCCGGATCACCGCAGGCCGCCGGCCTCGACGCGGTCCGTGCCCGCCACCTCGAGGAGACCTGTGCCGGGTTCCGGAATGCGGGCGCCGATCTCGACGCGGCCGGCAAGGAACGCATCGCCGCCATCGAGGCGGAACTCTCCGAATGCGCCCAGAAATTCTCGGAGAACGTCCTCGACTCCACCAACGCCTGGGAACTCGTGGTCGATTCCGTCGATCGCCTGCATGGGCTGCCTGCTTCGGCGATCGCCGCCGCCCGGGCCGACGCCGAGGCGAAGGGACTTGGCGACGCCGGCCACCCGAAGTGGCGCTTCACGCTGCAACAGCCATCGATGTTGCCCGTCCTCCAGCACGCCAACGACGAATCGCTCCGGCGGGAAATGTATGAAGGCAGCATCTCGGTCGGCCGCCAAGACCCCTACAACAACTCCGGCCTCATCTGGAAGATCCTGAAACTGCGCCGCGAAAAGGCCGAATTGCTGGGATTCCCGAACTTCGCCGACCTCGTCATGGAGCGCCGCATGGCCCGCGCCGGCGCCGCCGCCCTGAAGTTCGTGGAAGACCTCCACGATCGCATCGAGGAGGCCTTCCAGCGGGAATGCCGCGAACTCGAATCCTGCAAGGCCGAGGCCACCGGCGCGGTTCCCGCCCCGCTCGAACCATGGGAGACCGCCTACTGGGCCGAAAAACGCCGCAAGGAACTCTTCGACTTCGACGACGAGGACCTCCGGCCCTATTTCCCCCTTGAACGCGTCATGGAAGGGCTCTTCGGTCTGGCCTCGAAGCTCTTCGGGGTCGCCATCAATCCTCAACCCGTCGCCTGCTTCGAACCCGGCGCCCCAAGCCCCTCCGACCCCGCCGGCCGCACCGAAGTCTGGCACCCCGAGGTCACCTTCTACGAACTCCGCGACGCGCAAAGCGGCGAACACCTCGGCTCGTTCTACGCCGACTGGCACCCCCGCGAATCAAAACGCAACGGCGCATGGATGAACTTCCTCGAAACGGGACGTCCGGCCGAAAACGGCGCCCCCCGCCAGCCCCATCTCGGCCTGATCTGCGGAAACCTGACCAAGCCGCTCGGAGACACGCCCGCCCTCCTCACCCACCGGGAAGTCGAAACCATCTTCCACGAGTTCGGCCATCTCCTCCACCAACTGCTGAGCGAGGTGCCGGTGAAATCGCTGGCGGGCGTCAATGTCCCATGGGACTTCGTGGAACTTCCCTCCCAGATCATGGAGAATTTCTGCTGGGACCGCCAGTCCCTCGATGTCTTCGCCCGCCATGTGAAGACCGATGCCCCGATCCCCGATCCGCTCTTCGCGAAGATG
>CAYPUM010000182.1:0-7448 GCA_964413545.1 uncultured Roseibacillus sp.
CCTCCGCCAAGTGCGCCTGGAAATCCTTGTCCGTGTAGTCGAACGTGACGAACGGCAGATGGTGCATGTGTTTCTTGTGGAGTTGGCTGATGTCGTTGCGGAGCATGTGTCCGGGGAACGCCTTGGCGTAGTCGTCCGACGGCATTCCGGATTGCACGTAGGTGAACGGAAGCCCGCCCCTTTCCCGGATGGCCCGGCAGAACTTCTCGCTCGTTTCGTAGGGCTCGCGGTAGTGCCCGAACTTGCGCCAATGCTCGTCGTCCCACCAGCCTTGCTCGGAATCGTTGTGGTACTTGTCGGGTACCAGCCGCACGCCAACGGGTGCGTACTCCAGAAACCCGCTCTTTCTCGCGTGATCGATCTCCTCAACGCAACGAGGCGAGTGGTTGCCCCCGCGAAACGCGTACCACGCGCAGACCGTCGGGAAGTAGTACGGCTGCAGCCGGACGTCTTGCGCCGCGGCCACGCTACGGCCGTAAGTCTCCAGCACCTGAAAAGGGTCCGGCCGCGAAGCGTCGATGTAGAACCGGTCCGCGGGCACGTAGGTATCGCCGGCATCCACTCGTTTTCCGACCGCGTCCTTGGCGTACAAGTGCGCGACTCCGCCATCAAGGGCCGCGTACTTGGCGAAGTCGTAGTAGGTCAGCCCGCCCAGCACGAGGCAGCGCCGCCCGCCTCCGTGCTTGAACGTGTAGAGAAGGTTGTTGTAACTCCACCTCTTGGCGCCGTCCTCCACACGCGTTTTCGTCTCCTGCCACCTGTCCCATCCCGACATGCCGTCGAGCGTCTTGGGCTCTTGCGGATTCCGGATGCCGGGCCACGTCCGCGCATTCTCCAGCACGGCCAGTTCCTTGACGCGCACCGAACCCGCCGAGCCGTTGCGCACGCCGCATCGGAGAACAACGGCCCCTCGGCCCGAGTACAGAGTGAAAACCTGTATGAGATCCAGACCGCCTTCGCCCGGCGTTGTGACGCCAACGGATTGCCCTTTCCCGAGCGCATCCTCCACGGCCGTCTTCTTCCACGTGCGGTCCGCCGAACCCTTGGAAGTCATGTTGTTGACGCGGCCCGCGGCGTTCCGGATGCACACGAGCCCGCTCGCCTTGTCGGACACGTCGAACACGCCTTTGCCGAGGGAGTATTCGATCCTCGTCGCCGCATTCTCAAGCCGGAGCGTCCGGCCGTCACCCGTCAGAGCAACCGCCACCTCCGCCGGGACCGTCCCGCAACTCGCGGCGATCGTCCCTCCTGTCAAGAGGGCCTTCAGGACGTTCGTGGACATTCTCATGGTCATCATAACGCGCTCCCTTGCCTACCTGGCAGGGTCAGTCAAGGTTTTCTTTTTTTCTGATGTGGGGGCAATCCACCCTGTTCCCACGTGGCATTCATGGCTGACCCCTTTTGCGTGTGTTTGAGCATCCGCGCCCCCCCCAAGGGCTGCATGGGCGGGGCCGTCTCGACCCGCCATGACACGACGCGGCCGATTACTCGAGGTGCATGAGCATCTCGATCGATCTCCATTGCTCGCCCTCCGGGGTGCCGGGCAAGCGAACCTGGCAGCCATCCGTGATCGGCCACCACTTGTCGCGGGTCACCAGGTCCTCGCCGATCGAGGCGAAGTCCTTTTCCGGGTTGTCGCCGGTGTATTCCAGGTAGTAGAACAGGTATTTCTTTCCGTTCAGCTCGACGGTGAAGATATTGAAGTTGCGGATGTTGGCGTTCTTGACCGCCGCCACGACTTCCGGCCAGACATCGGCATGCAGCTCGCGGTAGAGCTTCTCCTTCTCCGGATTCAGCCCCACGACCGCCGCGTAGCGCTTGACGCGGTCCGCCTGCCCGGCCTCCGGGTCGGGGTTGGTCGGGCCGTAGACGGGCTCCACGGGCGCGAATCGGCTTTGCTCGGGAATGGCGGGCTTGGTCATGGTGGTCGCTTGGGCTGGGTCCTTGCCGGCCCCGGATTCGGGCGCGGCCTCGCCGGCGTGCAAGGCGGCGCCAAGAAGCATGGATGGGATCGCGAAGGATCCAATTGTTTTCGTATTCATGGGTGGCTGTCTGTGTCAATGCTACTCCGGCGAATCGGGAATGGCCGGGTTATCGAGTCCGAGGGCGGAGGCCCACTGGTTCCAGCGTGCGGTGAGCTGATGGCGGGCGAGGATCTTTGCGAAGGCCTGGTGATCGAAGGAGGGCAGCGTCACGAGATAGACGAGTCTGGCTCGATCTTTGGGTCGCCCGACCGTGAGAGCGATGGCGGCAAGATGCTCGGGGCGCATGACGCGGATGCGATGGCCGTCCCATTCGTGGCAAACGGCATCGTTCAAAGCTTCCGTTTCCAAGCCGGGAGCCACACTGAGGAACTGAACCGGTAAATCATGGATCAACAGTCCCTCCTCCTCAAACTCCGAGAAGCCCATTTCGGCAAGTCGGGCGTAGAGCGGCTCAAGTGAAACCAGCAGGGAGCCGGGGGGGGCTTCAAGGACAACGAAGACATCGACATCCCTGGTGGCGAGCGGTTCTCCGTGAAACCCGGCCGCCGTGGCTCCTCCGATCGCATACTGCTTCAGGGCGCCTTCGCCGAGCAACTGCTCGAGGATGTCACAGACGGCTTGCATGAACTCTTGAAGCGTTCGAGTTGATTGGTCTCGATGATGAACCGGCCGATCAGTTCCACCTTTTTTCCGACCGAAAGCGAGCGTTGTTTCCGCCGCCATTCCGGCATGCCCCTCGATGGCTGGACCGCCAACCGGGGGTCGTCAGGTGGGGGCTTCATAAGAGACACTAGCCTTCATCCGGGGGGGGCACAAGCCCTGAAAACGGATGTCAGGGGTCAGGGGTCGCATGGCAGATCAAATCATGGGCCGATCCGGGCCTCGATGTCCATGCAGTCATGCAGCAGTCGAAGAATCCGGACCGCCTCCGGCTCTTCCAGATAGATGACGAAGTGTCTCGGGTTCTTCACCACCAGTCCGTTGACTGCCGCGCGCTTGCGGTTGTGGCGGAGATGATGAATCCAGGCATTCGGGCGAAACTCCTTCAAGATCCCGGAGATGAGAAACAAGATCCAGCCACCCTTCACGCAGCCCGCCGCGCTCGATACCCCCGGTCCCGACTGATTTCCCCTTCCCGCCTCACGCCAGGGTGCTGGCGTAGGCCATCACGCCGGCCGCGGCGACAAGGATGACGACCGCCGGGACGTCAATCCCGACGCCCATGAGGCCGCCGGGGTCGCAACCGGCTTCCTCGAGGGCTGCGTCCATGCCGTCGAAGATCTGCCGGTGCATCTCGCCCGGCGTGCCGCGCTCGTAGGGGCGCTTGGTGAAGAACTTGAGTTCGGGCTTATCTTCGGCAACGGCGAATCGCACGTTGGTCTTGCCGAAGTCGATTCCAATGAAGCACTCCCTGGCGTTCATACTGTTGCTGTTCCATCAGGTTCTGCGTTTCTTCCCAGCCAGAAGCTCCGCCTGGATTTGCTCGGCCATGGCCTGGTCGATGAAGAGGGACGAGATGAGGCCGGTCCGCAGGGCGCCCAGGACGGCCACAGCCTTGTCCTCCCCGCAGGCCACGGCCACCAGGGCGCCGGCGGCTTGCAGTTGCTCGATGCTGGCCGCGATCATCCGGTCTTCGATGCCGCTCCTGATGATCCGGCCCTCGATGTTGTAGTAGATCCCGCACATGTCGCCCACCGCTCCGTCCTCGATCAGGCGCGGCAGGTGCTCGTCGCCGATATGGACCACCATGCCGGGGACGGGCGGCACCACCCCGATCCCCATGCAGGCCAGGTCGATTTGCTCCCATTGCTCGATGACTTCGCTGATGCCGGTTTCCTTGACGAGCGCGTTGCGCAGCTTCGCGCTGCTCAACACCATCGGCAGCGAGAGAAAGTGCGGCTTGGCGCCGAGGCGCTGTGCCGCCCGCATCACCATCTGGTTCATCTGGCTGTGAAGGCCGGAATGCCCGCTCTCTCCCAGCAGCGGGAGGACGTCCACCCGGCGGGCCCGGGTGGAATCCAGCAGGTCCACCACTGCGGTGGTGGTGCGGCCCCAGGCCAGGCCCAGGGTGTCGCCATCTTCCAGGTTTTCGGCAAGATGCGTGGCCGCCGCCTCCGCCACGGCCCGCAGGCTCAGGGTCTGCGAACCCCGCGGATTCGGAATCACCGTGATGCCCCCGACCCCGGTCTGCTTCTTCAAAAAGGCGGCCAGCGAGGTGCAGGTGTTGGTGGGGTCGACGATCTGGATCCGCACGATCCCAGCCTCCCGCGCATTCTGCAGATAGAGGGCGATCAGGGAACGCGAAACCCCGAGCCGGTCCGCCACCTCCTGCTGGGAGAGGTTCTCCTCGTAATAGAGACGGGCGACCTGCACCAGGGTCCCCTGCTTCGAGGTGCCCCGCGAGACGACTGTTGCGGATGATGATTTGTTGGGGCGTTCCATGGCAACGCCGCGGAGTGTGGCGGGACGAGTGGCGGATGGCAAGTGTAGTTTGACAAATGTCAGACGGCGGTTCCCAAGGGGTCTGCTTTCGTTTTTCCAAACTCTTGATTGTGGCGCTGGGAATGCGATTCATCTCCTCGGCCGATGCCATGCGGTGTTCCACTCGCCACTTGTCACTCGATAACTGCCAGCACCGTGTTGATCTCGACCAGCTTGGTCGCCGGTCCGGTGCGGATCACGGCATCGACTTCCCAAGGTTCCTCGCGCCAGTAGCGCACTTCGCAGCCGGCGTTCACTGCATGGGCGAGACAGGCGTTCTCGACCCAGCGCCCCCAGCGCTCGGGATCACTGGTGGGGCTCGGCGGGGCGGCCGAACCGGCTGCGGCCATCAGCGCATTGTTGAGCATCATCAGCTTCGGCGGCGACCTGCGGCGCCGCAGTTCGGAGCCGGAGTACTTGTAGAGCGGCTTGACGAGATCAGCGGCTGATCCGCCGCTGATCCGCCGCTGATCCGCCGCGGAGAGCAGTCCGCGGTCCTCCTCAACCGTTCCTCTCCGCGGCGGACATGAGCGGAAATCCGGCCAGAATCCGGAGCAGCTTCTCGATCAGGATCGCCGGCTGGACCGGAGTCGCCTTCCGCGCCTTTTCGAGCCTGGCGAAGCGCGCCCGGCGTCCCAAGCGACGCGAAAGCCTTGGCCGTCTTCTCCCCGAGGCCCTCCTCACCCAGATACCAACCCCGACGCAGTTCCTTCAGCCCCCTTGCAACGATCAATCCAGCAGCCATTGCCAGACGGGCCGGATGGCGATCTCGTCCGAAACCTCCACGCCTCCCGGAGCCTCGAATTCGTACAAGAGCATGGCTTCGGCATCGGGCGATTCCTTCCATGCCTCCACCACGGCGCCGATCTTCCCCCCCGTTGGTGGCCGCAGAAAAACCTCCTCTTTCGCCCTGCGAGCTTCGGAGGACCGATTGTGACAATTCCGTCAAATGCGCGCTGTTTGCCGGAAGCGTCGGCAAGGCGTATATTTCACATCATCAGGAGTTCATGGATCTCTTCCTTATCGACGGGATCGGCCCGTTCTTCCGCGGGGTGACGAGCCGCCGCATCAACTGGTCGAAAATCCCCTTCGGACACCTCCCGCTGCACGGCGAGACGGCCGGCCGCTTCTGGCAAGGCGTCCGAAAGGACCTCGGAACCCTGACGGAGCGCTCCGCCGCCCTCGGATACAACGCCCTCACCCTCGACTGTCTCGCCCACCTGACCGACCACCCGTGGTACGAGCCGCCCGTCCGGAAGATGATTCAACATTACGGCCGCGAGTTCCGCCGCTTCCTCCCGATCATCCGGAATGCCGGACAGCGCCTCTTCGTCACATCCGACGTCATCACCACCACCGCCGCCATCGACCAGCGGCTTGGCTCCGACCGGGCCTCCCTCAGCTCCTTTTACCACGACCTTGTGGACCGCTTCTTCGAAGACTTCCCCGAGGTCGAGGGACTCATCCTGCGGATCGGCGAAAGCGACGGCCGCGACATCCGTCACCCCTTGCGCAGCCGCCTGCACCTGCGAACCGCCCACCAGACCAACCACTTCCTCCGCCATCTGGCGCCCCTGTTCGAGAGACGAAAACGCAAACTCATCCTGCGCACCTGGACCGTCGGCGCCCATCGCATCGGCGACCTCCTCTGGCACCGGGAACGCCAGCGCATCGCCCTCCACAACCTCGACTCCCCGGCCCTCGTCCTTTCCATGAAGCCCGGCGAGTCCGACTTCTTCCGATACCTCCCCCTCAACAGCGCCTTCTTCCGCTACGAGGGCCCCAAGATCCTCGAACTCCAGGCCCGCCGCGAATACGAGGGCGCCGGCGAGTTCCCCTCGTTCATCGGTTGGGACTGCGAACGCCTCCGCGACGAACTCGGAACCGCCAAAAACCTCCTCGGCCTCTCAGTGTGGGCCCAGACCGGCGGCTGGCACCGCTTCAGACGCCTCACCTTCCTCGAACCCGAAGGCTTCTGGACCGAACTCAACTGCCGCGCCGCCGTCGACGTCTTCAAAAACCACCTCTCCGCCGAGGAATCCGTCGAGGGCGCCGTCGGCAAGGACCGCGCCGGCGCCACCGTCGAACTGCTCCGCCACGCCGATCACGTCATCAACAAGCTTTACTACATCGACACCTTCGCCCGCCAGAAGCTCTTCTTCCGCCGCGTCCGCATCCCGCCCCTCCTCCACCTCTACTGGGACACCCTCTTCGTCCACAGCTCGGTGCGCCGCATCCTCCGCCACTTCGTCCGCGACCGCAACCGCGCCATCCATGAAGGCGAGGCCGCCCTCAAGCGCTTCGACCGCATGGAGCGCCTCGCCCATGATGCCGGCCTCCCCGTCGACGACATCCGCTTCATGCGCGACACCTTCCGCCTCCTCGCCCTCGCCCGCCGCTACTACTTCGAGCCCCACAACGAGGATCTCCTCGAACGCATCCGCGTGGCCAAGAAAGACTACAAGGCCGCCTGGCCCCGCGACACCCGCCCCCGTTACCGCATCAAGACCGCCTTCCATATCCCCCCCTTCGGCCCGCGCTCCGTCCGCCTCCTCTCCACCCTCCTCCTCCGCCGCCGCCGCGGATACCGCCTCATCGACCGCATCTTCACCCTCAACCTCCTCTCCTTCGCCTACCGCCTCTTCCGCCACCGCCACCGCGACGCCCTCCCCAAGTTCGTCCGCAACTCCGCCATGGGCATCGATACCATCTTCGAATAGTCCGCCCCGAAACAGGAGTCAGGAAAATTTGCTTGTCGCGGGCCGGCAGCGACCGGACCGCCGCTGGGCGGCTCAGGGATCGGGCGGGAGGGGTTCGACATGGAAAAGGGGTCAGGCTTAATGATTTGACATCACGCGCATCCTACTCAGCATCCCGGGAGATGCCACGGGAGCGACGAATCGGGTATGCGGGCGCGATCTGTCACGCCATGGCCCGCGGCAACCGGCGCGGCGAAATTGTCTTGGACGATCACGATCGACG
>CAYPUM010000183.1:0-7397 GCA_964413545.1 uncultured Roseibacillus sp.
GCGGTGGTTTCGTCGACGGCTGGATCGACTTCAACGGCGACGGCGACTGGACCGATGCCGGGGAGCAGATCCAGAGCGGCTGGCTGCCGCAAGGTGCCAACGTGGTCAACTTCAACGTCCCGGCCGGCGCGGCGAGCAACACCTTTGCTCGCTTCCGGATCAACAGCCAGGGGGCGGGGCTCGCGCCGACGGGCGGGCCGGCGATCGACGGGGAGGTCGAGGACCATGAGGTTCTTATCGAGGACGAACCGGTTGAGTACGACTTCGGCGATGCGCCGGACCCCGCGGTGGGCACCGCGGCGGGGGACTACGAGACCACCATGGCTGACAACGGCGCCAGCCACCAGATCCTCGCCGGAGCGCCGTATTTCGACGACGGCACGCAGACCGACCAGCCCGATGCCGAACCGGACGGGCAGCAAAACGCCAATGCCACCGGGGACGACAACGACACCCTCTCGTCGCCCAATGACGACGAGGACGGGATTGTCTTCTTCGGGCCGCTGAAGGACGGACAGCCCGGCAGCGTCACCATCACGGTGGACGACGGAGCGGGCGGCGGCGGCGCAGGCGGCGCTCAGGTGGATGCGTGGATCGACTTCAACGCCGACGGCGACTGGACGGACCCCGGGGAGAACATCTGGAGCGGTTGGCTGCCGCAGGGGTCCAACAACGTGGGCTTTACTGTCCCGGCCGGGTCCGCGATCGGGCAGACCTTCGCGCGGTTCCGCATCCACAGCGGCACGGTGGCCTTGCCACCGACCGGCGGGCCGGCCACCGGCGGGCAGTGGGTCGACGGGGAGGTCGAGGACCACGAGGTCTGGATCGAGTGGTCGCACAAGATGCACTGGCCGCAATTCCCGGACCCGAACGGGTGGGATGTCTTCGCGGGCTTCCACGAGCAGATGGGCCTGCAGAAGATACTGGCGGACGACTTCGAGTGCACGGCCACCGGGACGGTGACGCATATCACCTTCTGGGGGTCGTTCAAGGATGACTGGTATCCTCCGGAGCAGGTGCATCCCTTCAATGGCATCCACACCATTCACCTCAGCTTCCATGACAACATTCCCGAGGGTCCGAACGGGTGGAGCGTCCCCGGGAATCTGCTGTGGTGGAGGGATATCTACACGAATTCTCCGCCGCCGGGCTGGATTGTGGAGGTGCAACCGGCAGGCACCGCGACCCAAGGCTGGTATGATCCCAATACCGGGGACTGGGAGGAGGAGAACCACCACCAGTATTTCCGCTACGATGTCTGGATTCCGGCGGATGAACAAGAGCCCTTCGTCCAGCAGGAGGGCGAGATCTACTGGCTCGATATCACGGTGGAAATGGAGGACGTGGGAACCGGAACCCCGGTGCAATGGGGATGGAAGACTTCCGGCGCCGAGCATTTCATGGACGATGCGGTGTGGGCCGACTGGCCTGGCTACCCCATGATGCCTGGACCGGGTCCCGCGGACTGGGAAGAACTCCGTGATCCCATTACGGCGACCTCTCTCGACCTCGCCTTTGTCATCGATGGCGAGAAGAAGGAAGTGTACGACTTCGGTGATGCGCCGGACGGCGCCATCGGCACCGGACCGGGGGACTACCAGACGACCATGGCCGACAACGGCGCCTATCACATGATCGTCAATGCCGCCCCCTACTTTGACGACGGGACGCAGGCGGACCAGCCTGATGCCGAGCCGGACGGGCAGCAGGATCCGAATGCCCTCGGGGACGACAACGACCTCCTCTCGCCGCCCAACGACGACGAGGATGGGATCGCTTTCCCGAGTGTGCTGGCCATCGGTCAACCCGGCAGCGTCACCATCACGGTGGACGACGGTTCGGGCGGCGGCGGCGCAGGCGGCGGGTTCGTCGATGCCTGGGTTGACTTCAACGGCGACGGCGACTGGACTGACGCCGGCGAGAACATATTCAGCGGCTGGCTGCCGCAGGGGTCCACCAACGTGGGCTTCAATGTCCCGGCCAGTGCGCTGTTCGGCCAGACGTTCGCGCGCTTCCGCATCAACAGCTTCGCGGCCGGGCTCCCGCCCACGGGCGGGCCGGCCTCGGACGGGGAGGTCGAGGATCACGAGGTCTACATAGAGGAGGTGGATTTCGGTGATGCGCCGGATGATCCCAACAACGCGAACGACTACCCGACCTTGCTGTCGAGCGACGGCGCCCGGCACCTGATGGTGCCGGGGACGGGAGGCCTCTTCTATCGCCTCGGGGCCAGTATCGACAGCGAGCCCGACGGTCAGCCGACCGGGGGTGCGATCGGGGACGACAACAACATCCTCTACCCCGGAGTTCCGGACGACGAGGATGGGGTGAGCTTCCCGACCCGGTTGATTCCCGGTGTGGCGGCCGTGATCGATGTGACGACCTCGGCGGCGGGGGTTCTCAATGCGTGGATCGACCTCAATGCCGACGGCGACTGGGCCGATGCGAACGAGCAGGTGTTCACCAATCTGGCGGTGGGTGCGGGGCTCAATTCGATCGGCTTCCTGTTCCCGGCGGGAACCGCCACGGCCGGTCCGACCTATGCGCGTTTCCGGTTCACCTCGGCGAACCTGCCGGTCGGCCAATACAACGGTCTCGCGCCGGACGGGGAGGTCGAGGACTACGAAATCGTGATCGAGGAGGAGGTGGATGTCGACTGGGGTGACGCTCCGGCCGCCTATCCGGTCTTGATCCTGAACGACGGCGCCCGGCACGCCATGTCGTCCGGGCTGGCGTTCGGAACCTACGTGGACGGTGAAGTCAATGGTCAGCCGAGCCCCTTGGCGGACGCGGATGATCTCGATGTCTCTCCCGACGACGAGGACGGGGTGAGCTTCGCGTATGCCCTGATCAGCGGGCAGTCATCGGTCGTCGAGATCGTTGCCACCGCCACGGGACAAGTCGACCTCTGGATTGACTTCAACAATAACGGCACATGGGGCGACGTGCTGAATGAGTACGTGGTGCCGAACGTGACGGTCAATCCCGGGCCGAACTACCTGTCGATCAGCGTGCCCGCTGCTCTGACGAGCACGACCGTCGTGTCCCGGGCCCGCCTCAGCAGCGCCGGGGGCCTCCTGCCAACCGGCTATGCCTCGGACGGGGAGGTCGAGGACCATCAGGTCTATCTCTACGACGACAGTTACGGGATGGACTTCGGCGATGCGCCCAATGCGTCGCTTGGAACGTCGCCGTGGGACTATCCGACGTCCATGATGGACTTCGGGGCGGCGCATCTCATGGACAGCCTCTTCATGGGGATCCTGATCGATTCGGAATCCGATGGCCAACCGAGTCTTGGCGCCACCGGCGACGACAACGACGGGAGCGACGACGAGGACGGCGTGTCGTTCGGCGTCGGCCTGATCAGCGGGTGCAACGCGCAGGTGACGGTGACGGTGACTGCGACGGGCGAACTTGACGCCTGGTTCGATTGGGACCGCGACGGGACGTGGGCGCAGGCCAATGAACATGTTTTGACCGCCACCACGGTGGTGACGGGCTCGAACGTGTTCACGATTCCGGTTCCCGAGACGGGTCTGGCGACGGCCTACGCCCGTTTCCGGGTGTCGCACACCGGGAGCAGCGTCGGCTTCGGAGGATACACGGCCGGCGGCGAGGTCGAGGACTACGAGGTGGATATCGGCAAGCGGATCTTCTCGTCGGTCAACCTCACCGCCACGCCCACCGTCGAGCTGAGCTGGGATGCCGAACCGGGCGCCTCGCAGTACGAGGTCTTCAGCGCGACCACTCTCGGGGGCGCCTTCCCGAGTTCGTGGACCTCCGAAGGCACGGCCGGCGGGACGAGTTGGAGCAAGGCCAAGGATGAGGAGAGGGAATTCTACATCCTTGTGGCCTGGCCATAGGCCTCCGGCTTCGTTGACGGAGCGGCGTCGTTCATTGCCAGCCCGGTCCCCCCGTTGGGGGGGCCGGGCTGTTTGGCCGGCTGATGTGGAGTGCGGTGGCGGAACCCCGATGGGATGGCGGCGCCGCTTTTCGGAGGATGAGCCGCGGCGGGGGGCTGGTTCTCCGGGAGAGACAAAAGAGAGGGCTCGGAGGGGTTGCACGCCCGCTTCGCGATGCCGGTCACCTCGGGTGACCGGCCTGACCGGCGGCCGGCGTTGTGCCCCTTCCCGCGGCGTCTGGCACGACGCTGGCGGCGGATTCCGGCGCCGGGAACCGGAGTCCGTGGTCGAAGGGCTCAGTCGATCTCCCTGAAATTGACGGGTGGGGCGGGCGGGGGGGTGCCGGCGCCTTCCCTGAGAACGCGGAGAACAATATCCTCGTGAAATGCCGGGCGGGACAGCGTCTCCTCGCCGCCCTGCGTCGTGACGACAACCGGGGAAGTCAGCGATCCATCCTTGGGATCGTACCACGCGGTCTCGAACGTTCCCTCGGGCAACTGGACCCTCACCTGACCCGACCCGGCCGATTGTCCCGGATCGAGGAGGAAATAAGTGACATACGCGACGCCGTGCTTGCGGCGCGTCCGATGGCTGCCGGGCCCGGAGGTGACGAAGGAGTCGTCGGTGTCCATCTCGTTGATACTCACCGGAAGCGCTTCGATGAACCCGCGCAGTCGTTGATGATCGGCCATGACGTCCATGACGGCCTGGTTCAGGGGGTCCCGTATGTCGAGCCATGTGGCCTCGCTGGAGCCGGTTCCGCCGTATGTGAACATGCGCCAGAAGGTGCGCCGATAGGCGATGCGGTTGGCACTGTTGCGGATCGCGCCGTCCGACCAGAGGCTTCCCGAGATCCCGCCCCTGACGAGTTCGTTCATGATGGTTGGTTTCTCCCAGGATGCGCTGGGGAGGCTTTCGCTCTGGTGGAGGAATCCGATATCGACGCCGGTGCTCTGCCAGATCCCCTCCGAGAGGCCGATCGGGAGGCCGTAGGGATCATATTGCCGTATCCACGGGATGTATTTCTGGTTGGCCTGTTCCGCGAAACAGGAACTGCAATTGGGCGCATGTTCCATCTCGTTGCCGAGTTCCCAATACACGCCGGAGAAGCTCGCGAACCGGGCGATGATGGTCTTGATGTAGTTGCGCTTGGCATCCTCGTCGCCGGACGACCATACATTGAAGACCTGTCTGGAACCATCGGTGGAGTATTTGAACCACCATGACCGATCCCGGGACCAGGTGTCGAAGAAGCCGACCTGCACGCAGATCCCGCGGGAAACCATTTCCCCGACCAGCCACTCGGCGCGATGGATCCACCCGAGATCCCATGAGAACTTGTCGTTCTCCAGCGGGTAGAGGGCCATCTTCACGAGGAGCCCGTTGTGTTCGGCCGCCTCGAGGGCGTCGAGGTAGCCGGTCAGCTCTTCATCCGTAAGATATTCCTCGTTTGATTCGCCACCCTTGGATACCGGGCCGTAGTCGTTCGGGCTGATCCATTTCCCGCCCCACCAGTAATGGGGTGTGCCGTCGTCGTGGATGAGATACCTCGGGTGCTCCGGGTCCACGCGAACGTGGCCATGGTTTCCGGGGTCCGACCGCGCGGTGACCTCGAAGCTTCCCGACCCGCCGGTGGTTCCGTCCGTCCATGAGTACGTGTAGGTCCAGGCCCCGGTCTCGTCGGGCATGAAGCGCACCTTCCAGACGTCGCCCTCCCCGCCCCCGTTGCCGTCGCCATCGTGGAATCCGAAGAAGCCGGTCGTCTCGCCGGAGGGCGCGGTGAATTGCGCCTGCAGTTCGATCTCGCGAAAATCGAACCGATTCGAATAGGACGAGGCGTTGGTCACGCTCAGCTCAAAGGTCTCGTAGAGAGCCACACGGCCCGCCCCGGAGGCGGGGATGGCGATGACTGCCGCGCCCATCAGGCCGGCAAGCCCGGGGACAAAACCCCCCGGACCGGAACGGAAGGGCCTCGGGACTCCTCTCATTGCTTTGCCTTGCCTCTGGTCATGACAATCCTCCGGGGTGAAGCGCCTTTCGTCGTCGGAGAACGACGCTAGTGTAGGCCGCCAAACAGCCTGTGCATTATGATTTGGGTGAGAATTTAAAGTTTCAGCCGCTTTGCGGCTCGTGGTTTGAAAGGATGCGGTCTTTTTCCCAATTTCTGCGTTGCTCCTCAGTCGTTGGTCTCGACCAACTCCCTCGTCGCGCCTTGAACTTGGAAAAAACTCCGCATCTCATAATACACATTCTGCTTGACGGACTACACTAGGAGAAGTTTCGGATTTGTAAAGGATCTCGGTGAGCGTCGAAAGCGGTGTCGCCGCCCCTATGGGGCTTTGCCACCGCACTCCGACACTTTGGCGTCTCTTTGGAGCGCGACGGCAGAGTCCCGCAAGGGGCGGCGACGGCGCTTTGGGGGAGGAGGGGTTTCCGCGTGATTTTGGGTCAAAACGGGCCGCGCATAGCTAATTGCTCCGCGACTCACGGTATTGTGGCGCTTTTTGGTGGGTTCTTGACCGGCGGAGGGGCACAGGTTGATGATTCATCAGGTTGCGCGAAACGCGGTGTCGACGTCCTGCCGGGCGAGATTCTGACACCGCAGGGATGGAGTCTTCCGCTTGCCCGGGAAGGACTTGCGTGGGATGCTGCTGCCAAATGATTCGTGCCGCAGTATTGCTCGTCGTGGTTCTGCTGCCTTGCCCGGCGGCATCTGCCGCCGAGCCGCTGACGGTGCTGACTGGTTGTCGCTTGAGCCCCACCTCAAGGCGGGGCTGGCCCGCGCCTTCGGGGTTTACCGCGAGGCGCCCGACGGCAGTCCCCACGATGAGTACGAGGAGTCGCTGCGCGATCTCGAACTTCAGGCCGCCAAACGCGGGGCGGGCGTCTGGGCCGCAACAGATTGGGAGGCCCTCCCCGCCGAACGCCGCGAACAACGCCGGGATGAAGCCGACCTCCACCTCGCCACGAAGACACCCTCGCTTCCCGCCGATACCACGATCGACCTGAATACCGCCGCCCGCGACGATCTCATGAAACTCCCCGGGATCGGCGAAATGCTCGCCAATCGCATCATCGAGAGTCGCCCCTTCCGTTCCGTCGATCAACTGGGCAAAGTCCCGGGCATTGGCCCAGTCACTGTCGAGCGTATCCGGCCCCATGTGACAGTTGCGTCACAATAGCGTTCGGTGCCGGTCAGGCATGGCGCCAAGGCGACTCCGGTATTGAGTGGAGCGCCGGTCTGTTGGACGGCACCGGGCAATTGCGAGAGACCTCGACCTTCGGGCTTCGAGATGCCGGCGGGAGGTGTCAGCCGGTTTCGTCGCGGTGCTGGTCCGGGTTCCGGTTGCCGAGGAAGAGGTCCATTTGGGGGGATTGGGCGTCGGGGAAGGGTTTGCGTTGGCGGGCGGATTTTCTGGGGGGCCTTGGGTGGGACTGGGGGCGTCCGGCGCTGAGTTCGAGGTGGGTGAGGATCTCCCTGGCGCGGTCGAT
>CAYPUM010000184.1:0-7396 GCA_964413545.1 uncultured Roseibacillus sp.
CTCTTCGAGAAGATGCTCGCGGCCCGCAACTACATGAGCGCCACCGCCTTCATGACCCAGTTGGCACACGCCAAGCTCGACCTCGAACTGCACCTGCATCTCGATCGCTACCTCGACCGCGACCTCGAGGAAATCGACCGTGAAATCCTCGCCGGGTACAAACCCCCTCTCGCCACCAGACCCCCCGGCATCGCGTGGCGCTTCAGCCATCTCTTCGGCAGCCCCACCGGCTATGCGGCCGGCTACTACTCCTACAAGTGGTCCGAGGTCCTTGACGCCGACGCCTTCACCCGCTTCCGCCGCGAGGGCGTCCTGAACCCCGCCACCGGACGCTCCTTCCGGAACGCCATTCTGAGCAAGGGCAACTCGCGGCGCCCCGAGGAACTCTTCCGGGACTTCATGGGCCGCGATCCCGAACTGCGCCCCCTCATGGAACGCTCCGGACTGGCGTAGCATCAGTTCTCCCCGTCCCGCGGCAGAAACCGCTCCGGCAGCCATGACGTGGCCGGAACGTCCTCGATCTCCGCCACGTAAATCGCCTCCCCGGCGGCGTCGGTCTTCGCCTCGATGAAGCTCATCCGGACCTGGGCCATGACGGCGGAATGCCGCTCGAACTGCACCGGGTCCTTCTTCAGCGCGTTGGCAAGGAGCCAGTCGGGCCCCGTCCCGCGCTCGACATATGCGTAGACCCGGCGCCTCTGCGCCTGGTCGTGCAGAAGATAACTCTGCCAGTCGTCCGCGGTATAAGGCGGATGGTAGGTCTCGCTCCGCGTCGCCCAGACCCGCATCAACGACGGCTCGGCCGGCCGCGCGTCAAGAAAGGCCTCCCACGAGTAGTCCCCCACCTCCGCGAAAAACTCCCAGAACACCTTTGGCATGTGGCCCTCCGGCAACACCACCAGCATCCGCGGCACCTCCCCTTCGACCAGAACCCGGTAAACGAAGATGCGACGCCCTTCCTCGTCCGTCGCCTGGCTCTTCAACGTCAGTTCATAGTCCGACGGGGAGGCGATCGCGCGGTAGTGGCGATCGAGCTTCTCCTTGATACGGTCCGCCTCGTAGATGAACGGGGCCGCCGCCCGCGCGCTGGTGGCATTGAGAAATCCCCGCGCCATCGCCTCCGCCTGCCCGGTCGACGGATCCTCGGCCCAGAGTTCGTTCAGAACGGTCTGCTCGACCGGCCGCAGATAGTCCGGCACCATTTCCTGCCGCTCCTCGAACATCCCCTGCATCAGCAAAGTCGTCAGGACCGCCAGAGCCGCCGTCCCGACAAAGGTCGTCAGAAATGTCGCCCGGGGATAACTCGACATCAGCCACCGGAAGCCGGAGATCTCCTGCTGCGGCTCGCCATGAGGGTCCCAGACCCGCTGCGAATGACGCTCCCGGCGGTACTCGCGCGCCAGTTTCGCCGCCTCCCTCCGCACCAGAACCGGCACGTCCACCGGATGCGCCTTCGTCCGCGGGCCCTCGTCCGGTTGCAACTGGACCACCTCCTCTTCTCCCCCGGCGGCCTTCTGATCCGAGGCGGACGCTCCCTCCGTCCGTTCTCCTCCGAGGCCTTCGCGGTCCCCTCCGTTCCGCGCCGATTTCCGGCCGTCGGCGCCGCCTTCGCTCCGGTCCAACCGCTCTTCAAGATGTTGCAGCGAGGTTGCAAGGATCTCCAGCGCCTTCGCCAGGACGTATTCGCTGTCGAGATCCTTCTTCTCGGTGACCGCCTGCCTTCGGCGGTAGCGCTCAACCAGAACGTCCGCCTTGTGCGACACGCTGTCGAGATCAACTTGCTGAAAGGCCTCCGGCAACGCCATGCTCACCGGAATCGCCATCTGCGCGTCCCCCAGACGTTGCCGAACCCGCGAGGCACACCCCGGACAGGTCTCCTCCGCCGTGGCGGACACCTCCTCGAACTCCACGGCCGCCCCGCAGGCAGCGCATTTCAGGCTCACTGACATCGATCTCGACCGGGCGCGTCGCGGAGGCGGATCGCTCCCCCGCCGCCCAGCCGGAACTTAGCAGCAATTCCCCCCCACCCGGAAGAATTTTCGCCCCGGTCACTCGCCCGCAACTGCCACCACCGAATCCTTGTCCGCCCCGCCAGCCCCCGTCACTCCGCTCCCGCCCGCCGGATACGTCTCCATCGGAACCACCTGAAAATAGGCCGCCGCCAACCACGAAAAAATCAGCAGACCAGAGGCGGTCACAAAAAATCGGACGGACATCGGACGATCAACAGCGCTTGGACAAAAGGCATTATGCCCCAATACTTAACAAATGCAAAGCTTTTTCGGCCGTGTCCTGATCGCCCCGTCATCTTCGCCCCAACACGGCCGGATCACTTGCCGTGCCATAGCGATCGACCGCGCTCACCGCGATGGCCTCCGGGGCGCCGGAAAGCGTGATCCCCCTCCCGGTCGCCACTCCCGAGAGGACCCACCGGCCGCCGTAGCGCGCCTGCACGGCATACTTCGCGGCCCCCTCCACCGGTCTCCACGCCACGGCGGTGCCGCCGCCCCGTCGGGCCGCCGAAACCTGCGGAACCGGCGGCTGGCGCGTGCTGACCCATGGCATGGGCGGCACAAGGGCCGGCTGGGCATAGTGCGATCCGGCAAGGGCCGAACTCACCCCCCCGCGGTTTTCGACCAAAGACCGCACGCTCCAATGGACGTGGCCCGCCCAGTTGCGGCCCGTGGTTCGCGAGAGGGCAACCTGGTTGATGATCTCGCCGGCCGGACGGCCGGGATCCTCGCGCGAGTTGATCCGTGAGGTCGCGATCCCCGGCCAGACCGGCCGCTTCCCTTGAGCGCGCCACCAATCCAGCAATCGCGAATAGCTCTGCGGCCCGCGAATCCGCCAATACAACTGCGGCGCAAGATAGTCGCACCAGCCACTGACCAGCCACCGCCGGGAATCCGCCGCGAGGTGCTCGCAGGCGTTGATCTCGGCCGTCGTCCCCGAGGGAACCCCCGGCTTCCAGATCCCAAAGGGACTGATGCCCACCCGCACCCACGGCTTGGCGCGCTTCACCTCCCGGTACATCGAGCTCACGAAGGCGTTCACATACGAGCGCCGTTGGGCCGCCGACCGGCCGTCCGGAAACTCCGGGTAGGCCCGCCCGTTGCGCACCTCCGGATACGGGTAGAAATAGTCGTCGATATGCACCCCGTCGACATCATAGCGCCTCACAACGTCCATGATCACCGCCAAGGCCCGCGCCCGGGTGTATTCCGCCGCGGGATCCATCCAGCGCAATTGCTTGAAGTCCTTGATCAGCGACGGGTGCGTGCGCGTGATGTGCCCCGACGAAACGGCGTGACGCCGGTTCGACAAGGCCCGGAACGGATTGAACCAGGCATGCACCTCGATCCCCCGCGCGTGGCCTTCCCGGATGCCGTAGGCCAGCGGATCGTAGCCCGGCGAGCGCCCCATGACCCCCGTCAGCCACGGCGACCACGGCTCGATCCGCGAGGCATACACCGCGTCGGCGTGCGGCCGCACCTGGATGATCAGAGCGTTCATCTTCAACTCCGCCATCTTGTCGAGGATGCGCCGCAGTTCCGCCTGCTGCGCGCCCGCGCTCAGACCCTTGCGGCTCGGCCAGTCAATGTTGTAGACGCAGGCCGCCCACGCCCCCCGGAACTCCCGCGGCGCCATCGGAACCCGCTCCCGCACCGCCACGTAGTCTTCCGCCCCACCGCTGCCGGCCGCCGCCGCCGCCATCCACATCGCCAGCCGCCAATGATTCAGCATGCCGTAATGTATCCCCCTCCCCCGGCCCCTTCCAAGCGCTTTCGCTAACGGTTAGAGCGCCCCGCCCGGACGCGGATCAGGGATTCAGTCTGGCGAGGGCCTTCGACAGGAACCGGCCGTCGCGGCGGACCAGCCTGCCGTCGAACCAGATCTCGCCGCCGCCATGATCGGGACGCTGGATGCTGACCATGTCCCAGTGCACCTTGGAGCGGTTTCCGTTGTCGGCCTCCTCGTAAGCCTGCCCCGGCGTGAAGTGGAAGGAGCCCGCGATCTTCTCGTCAAACAGGATGTCCCGCATCGGTTCGCGAATCTCCGGATTCAGGCCCAGCGCAAATTCCCCGATGAAGCGCGCCCCGGCGTCGGCATCAAGAATCCTGTTGACGGCCCTCGTTCGCCCCCCGCCGGCGGCCGCCTTCACCACCCGCCCTTCCGCAAACTCCAGCCCGATCCCGTCAAAGGCCGCGCCATGATAGATGGTGGGGGCGTTGAAGCTCACCCGCCCTTCCACCGAGTTCCTGACCGGCGCCGTGAAGACCTCCCCGTCCGGAATGTTGTGCGTCCCCCCGCACACCACCGCCGGCATGCCTTCGATCGAAAACCGCAGGTCCGTGCCCGGCCCCTTGATGTGAACCTCCCGCGTCCGCTCCATGAGACGCTTCAAGGCCCGCATCGCCGGCAACAGCCCCCCGTAGTCCAGCAGGCAAACCCGAAAGAAAAAATCCTCGAAGGCTTCCGTGCTCATCCCGGCCTGCTGCGCCATCGCGGAATGCGGCCAGCGCAGAACACACCACTTCGTCCGGTCGATCCGCCGCCGCAGAACTTTCCGGAAATGTCCCGTCACCAAATCCATCCTGGCCGCCGGAACATCCCCCAGCTCCGCAATGTTGCCGCTCCCGCGCACCGCGATGTAGGCGTCCATGTCCCTCATCTCCGCCAGCCGGTGCTTGGCCACCAGACGAAACTGCTCGTCCGTGGCGCCCCGCCACATCTCGCGCACCAGCCGGTTCGCCTGCAATTGCAAAAACGGCATCCCCCCCCGCATCCGAACCTGCCGGATCAGCGCAATCCCCACCTCCTCCGGAACGTCGCAAAGATCCAGCAGCACCTTCTCACCACGTTTCACCCGCGTCGAATAACGCACCAACTGCCGCGCGAGTTGATCGACCCGGGGATCGTGCATCGATTCCGCCGCTTCTCCTTCCGCTCAGGTTAATCGCCCTCCCGCCACTGCTGGAACGACGGAGGCGCCGACCCGCGGCCGCTCGCATCAATGTTGCTCTCAAGATCCGCCCGGTTCGAGTCCAGACGCTGCGCAATGTAGGAATCATCAAAGGCCGCCCCCCCCGCCTTGCGGTCCGGAACGGTCCCGCAGGAAACCAGACCCAGCCACACGCCGGTCAACAGCAGCAAAGACGTTCTACGCATCAAAACCGCCCGAGTTTATCGGACCCCCGCCCCAAGGCAAGTCAAAGCGCCCCGGAAAACAACGATTCGGAGTGCAATCAACGCCCTTCCCGGGGCAGACTCCCCCCGTGATCCGCCTCGGCATCCTCGGCTCCGGCTCCGGCTCGAACATGCAGGCCATTCTCGACGCCATCGACGCCGGAACCCTCGACGCCGAAATCGCCCTCGTCCTCTCCGACAACCCGCATGCCTTCATCCTGCAACGCGCCGCCGGGGCCGGCATCGCCACCGGCCTCATCGACTGCCGGGGCTGCAAGTCGAAATTCCCCGACGAGGCCCAGCGCGAAACAGCCGCCGCCCTGCGCCGCGCCAAGGTCGACCTCGTCTGCCTCGCGGGATTCATGCGGCTTCTGCGCGCCCCCCTCCTCGACGCCTTCCCGGGCCGCATCCTCAACATCCACCCCTCCCTCCTCCCGCGCTTCCCGGGCCTCGAAGCATGGAAACAGGCCGTCGAGGCCGGCGCCACCGAGAGCGGCTGCACCGTCCACTACGTCGATGCCGGCATGGACACCGGACCCGTCATCCTCAAGGCCGCCGTCCCCGTCCTCCCCGACGACACCCCCGCCTCCCTCCACCAGCGCATCCAGAAACAGGAACACCGCCTCTACCCGGAAGCCATCACCATCGCCGCCCGCGAACGCGGCTTGCCCTGAATCCCTCGGCGCCTCCGCCGCCGAAACCCGAAAAGTAATTATTTCCCTTCGGAAGTCTCTGGCCCATAGTTCGCCGCACGGCGGCGGGTGCGGGCCTCGCGCCTGATGGAACCCTCACTTCATTACATACGGCAGCCCTTATGGCCATTCCCCTTGTCCAGAAACTTCGCGTCGGGTCCTACTTGCTTGGCAAACGCCTCCGCGGCGAGCGGAGGTATCCCCTGGTGCTCATGCTGGAGCCGCTCTTCCAGTGCAATCTGGCATGCAAGGGATGCGGCAAGATCGACCATCCCGACGCCATTCTGCGACAACGGATGCCAGTGGTCGAGGCCCTCAAGGCGGTCGACGAGTGCGGGGCGCCGATCGTGTCGATTCCGGGGGGCGAGCCGCTGCTGCACAAGGAGATGCCGGAAATCGTGCGCGGCATCATCCGGCGCAGGAAGTTCGTTTACCTGTGCACCAACGCGCTTCTCCTGAAGCGCAAGATGGACGACTACGAGCCCTCGCCCTACCTGACCTTTTCGGTTCATCTTGACGGGCTGCGAGAGCGTCATGACGCCTCGGTGAGCCGCAAGGGGGTGTTCGAGATCGCGGTGGCGGCCATCAAGCAGGCCCTCGGGCGCGGCTTCCGGGTCACGATCAACTGCACCCTCTTCACCGGGGAAGATCCCGACGAGGTGGCGGAGTTTTTCGACTTTGCAATGGATCTGGGCATCGAAGGGATCATGATCTCCCCGGGTTACAGCTACGGGAAGGCGCCGCGACAGGACGTGTTCCTGAACCGGCGCGAGAGCAAGAAGCTGTTCCGCGAGGTCTTCCGGCGGGGCAAGGGGCGCCGCAGGAAATGGGCCTTCAACCAGAGCAGCCTCTTTCTGGATTTCCTTGCCGGGAACCAGAACTACCGCTGCACGGCATGGAGCAATCCCACCTGCAATATCTTCGGCTGGCAGAAGCCGTGTTATCTGTTGGAGGACGAGGGCTACGCCCGCTCCTTCCGCGCCTTGATGGAGGAAACCCCGTGGGACCGGTATGGAACCGGCCGCAACCCGAAATGCGACGACTGCATGGTTCATTGCGGCTATGAAGGCACCGCCGTTGATGATACCTTCCGCCACCCGCTGAAGGCCCTGCGGGTGTCTCTCTTCGGACCCCGGACCGGCGGAGCCATGGCGCCCGAGCCACCCCTGCTCTACCCCGCCGGGAAGCGGGAAGAATCCGCGGCAAGGGAACCAGCCTGCCGGCACGACTGAGGAGTCGCGCAACCGCCACCAGACCCGCAACCACGCAGAGTATATGGACGGATACAGCATCAGTGGCAACAACCATCATTCCGCCCTTTCGTCGGGCGCCGCGTTGAACGGCGCACCACATCCCAAAAGCCGCGACTCCTCCCCGATCGAGGCCTCCCGCCTCGAAGCGGCCCTCGAGGCAGCGCGAGCCCGCCTGCTTTCCCTCCAGCATCCCGAGGGTTTCTGGTGCGGGGAACTGGAAGGCTCCCCGATCCTCCAGTCGGAATACATCCTCCTCCTCTACTA
>CAYPUM010000185.1:0-7383 GCA_964413545.1 uncultured Roseibacillus sp.
GATCGTCGACATCGCCGGCGACCCCGACCGCAATCTGCACGACCTGCCGGGCATAAGCCATGTCCATGCCGGTCCCACAGTTGAGACCCACCACGTGGGCGCCCCGCTCGACCGCAAACCCGGCGGCCTGCGCAGGATCGATTCCCATCATGGTCCGGAACCCGGCGCCATCGACGGTGACATCGAATGCGAGGGACGCGATGACGCAGGAGGCGCCGGCTTTCCGGGCGGCCTCGATGGCGAGGCCCAGTTCTTCGAACGAACACTGCGTTTCGACGATGACGGCGTCGGCGCCGGCTTCGACCAGGGCGAAAGCCTGCTCGTCGAGAGCCTCGCGCACGTCGTCTTCCGGCACCTCGCCGTAAGGTTCCATCATGCCCCCGAACGGACCGATGTCTCCGAGGACGAAGCCCTCCTTTTCGCCGAAGGCCTCCCGGGCGATCGCAACCGCGGCGGCGTTGATCTCGCCGGTCTTGTCCGCCAGGCCGTGCCGTTCGAGCGACAGGCGGCACCCTCCGAAGGTGTTTGTGATCAGACAATCCGAACCGGCCTCGACATAGCGTCGCTGGATGGCGAAGACCTTGTCGGGCCGGTCGAGGTTCCAGAGTTCGCCGCAGGCGCCCCGGCTCAACCCGGCGTCCATCAATTGCGTGCCCATTGCGCCGTCGGCGAGCAGCACCCGGTGACGGATGGTTTCGAGGAAGCCCTCGTTCATTTCTCCTCCCGGGGAATCTTCAATTTCATTCCGACGAAGATGCGATCGGGATTGCGGTAAAGCCGGGGATGCTGGCTCTTGTTGGCCTCCAGAATGGCTTGCTGGCTGACTTTATGCTGCTTGGCAATCCCGGAGAGGTTGTCCCCTTTCTTGACGACGTATTCCCTTGCCGGCCTGCCGGAGCCGGGTGGCGGCGGCGGGAGCACCCCGGGACCGTTCCCGTCCAGCGCGCTCCCGCCATTGTGCTCGGGCAGGGGAGGATCTTCCTCGTTTTCCGGTTCGTCGTTCGGGTCGTCGTCCCCGGGTTCTGCGGGAGGCGGGGTTTTCGAGTTTTCGGGGTTCCCGGTTCCGGCAGCAGGTGGCGCGAGTTCGGCCTTGATTCGCTTCTGTTGTTCTTTGCTCAGGCTTTCGAGGAGCTGGGAAATTTCGGCTTCCGGTCCTCCGACGCGGCCGAGAACGCGGATCATGCTCAGTCGCAGTTCGTCCCGTTCCCTTGTGGCCGCGGCCGCTGAGCGGGCCAGCTCCTTGAGACGGACGTCCGCTTCCTTCGCGGCTTGGTTCGACTCGGCGAGTCCGGGGCGAAGCGACGCGAGATCCTCTCTGAGTTCGGTGAGATCCTCTCCAAGTTGCGCGAGAGCCCGGTTGTGCTGGGCGAGGATTCGGGCGAGGTCGGGATTCTCGCCGTTTTCCCCTTCCGGAAGCGGCGGAAGGGTAGGGAATTCCACCTCCAGTCCTTCCATCTCCACCTTGAGTTGCGTCAATTCCGCGCGGGTCTGGACCGTCATGGCGAGAGCCGCGATGACGGCAGCCGCCAAGGCGGCCATAAGAACCCATGGTATCAGGCGCCAAACGATCGCCCGGGCGCCTATTCCCAGAATGCGGGCGGAACGAAACTTTCCGTGAGTGCGGCTGGCCTCCATCGCAGATTGACTCGAACCGAAATGTGCCGGATCACGCGACGAGTGTCTAGTGTCCGATCCCCTATGCGAAGAATTCTGAACTTCAAGGACTCTCCGGATCCTCGTCCGCCATCCGTTCCGAGACTTCCGAGACGACCGGATTGACCGCTTCGCGAGCGGATGAGGAACGGCCGGGGGCCTCCCGAGCCGCTTCCTTTCCATGCTCGATCTCGGTCAGGCCCACGATCCGGCGCGCCCCACCGCGACGCGTCGCGGCACTGTTCGGGTCGGGCGGGCGGCGGCCGGCGGGGAGAATGGTGCGGCCCCCGCGGCCGGCGCGGTGGGAGAGTCGAACCGCCTCCTGAGCGAGGCCGCCCTTGCCGGCCGGACCGGATTGCGAAGCCGACGGAGTGGGCGGAGGAGGACCCTCACCCCGCCGTTTCGGCGGCTCCGCTCCCGCCTTCCTGCCGGTCCCGGGCTCGGTTACCGAAGAAGCCGTCCCGCCCTCGCTCTCTCCGGGCGCGGGTGGTTCCTCGGGGGGCGGGCGCCCGGCGGGGGAGGGCGCGGATGCGCATGGCGCGCCTTCGCTTCGCCCTTCCTTTCGGAGCTTGGCATGGCGGATCGCCTTGGCTTCCGGCGTTGGCACCGTGGCCGGCTTCTCGCACACCGGGCACTCGATCGTATGACCGGCCCACCGGGGATCGCAGGAAAGCTTCTGCCCGCAACTCGAACAGAAGAACTTCACGGTCCGCACGTTTTCGGAGGCATGCTCCGCGGTTGATGGTTCACCCGGCACCACGGTCCGGCCCGCGCAACCCGGACATTCGAACTCCCGACCCCCGAAACTTGCAGGACTCGACAGCCTCTGCCCGCAGTGGGGACAGTCAAATTTGATGATCTTCTCGTGGCGCGAGGGATCGACAACCGGCGGACGGTCCGCCGCCGGGACCGTGTTGGGGGCCCGGCATGACGGACAGTCGATGCTCTCCCCGGGCCGCGCACCCCCGCTCGAAAGCAGTTCCCCGCACTGATTGCAATGGAACTCGAGGCCCGGCTTCTTGTCGCTGCTGGAATCCATAAGCGTCGTTCCTCACTGGGAAACCGGACGCTAGCACACCTCTCTCCCGCCCGAAGCAAAAAAGGCCCGCCTCGTCCACCCAAGCCTCCCACCTTCAGGGCGCAAGCATGTACCTGAGCCGATAATAGCACCGTCCGGAAACCGGCGGCGAGGGATCGCTCCAATCGAGCATCTCTTCCGTCGCCGTCACCGTGGCGGCTTCCTCCCAAAACGCGCAGTCGACGCTCCGCTCGATCACATACGACCTCCCCGGAACCAGATCGCCAAGCCGCAATTCCGTCCGCGAGCGCGCCGCGACCCGAGGCCCCGGAACGAGGTCCAGCCTCCATGCCATCGCCACCTCGACCGCACGATCCGCCAAGACCCGCACCGCGTAGGTCCCGGGCCCCAATTCCCTGCGGTAGAGATGCTCGACGTTGTCCACTCCGCTCCGGCTCTCCTGCAAGCACCCCGCCGATGACTCGACAAGTTCGAGATTCACATCCGCCAGCGGCAGCGGCTCGTACCCTCCGTCCACGAACTCGAGTTGCCGGTTCCAGGTGGCGATGACGGACAGCTCCCGCCCCTCCATCCCGCGCGGAACCTTGAAGATCCACTCGCGACACCCGGCCCCTTCCTGTGCCAGCAGGTGCCACCCGCATCCCGCAAAGAAACCCGGCCCGCAATCGCCCCCCTCGAGAATCCGAAAACTCTGATAGAGGTTCGCCTCGCCCGCTCCAAACACCTCGTCCAGGGGCCGCTCCGGAGTCCGGTCCCACCCCGGGAATTCCTCCTTCGTCGCGCCCGCCAGCAGCAAGGCTTTCAGCACCTCCGGCCGCCGAGCCCCGGCCGGCGCCGCGCCCCGCAAAACCGCCGCAAGAGAGGCCGCACCCCCCGTCGCCCAACTGGTCGCCCCAAACGGCAAAACCAGCTCCGGCTTCACCCGCCCCGCACCGTCCACCGTCGCAGGAGAGGGACCCGCAGCGTGATTCCCGCTCGTCAAGCCCACCGACACGCCGTTGTAGGCGCAAACCAACGCCTCCGGCAGCGGACTGGCGGATCCGTTCAAGGTCGCCGCCACCGGCAGGAATCCGGACGCGTTCACCCCATGGTCCAGCGCCCGCAACTCGGCGTTATACGCCCCCGTGCTCACGAAGGCCGCGCTCAGAATGTCCACCTCCACCGGCGCCACCTCCTTCCCCGGAACCCCCAGAACCTTCCGGTAAAGATCCGTCGCCGCCCAACAACGAACGTCCCGAACCCCGGCCGCCACGCTGCTCACCTTCCCGTAAAACAACCGCCCCACCGTCCGGGCATGTGTGCCAACCGTCGAAATCCCCGTCAGATCCACAAACACTTTCCCCCCAAATTCCGAACCCGTCCCCTCCCCGGGACTGTGCGGCAAATAACGAAAACCTCCCTCCAGAACCTCCGCCTGACCAACCACCGTCGACCCCCCGTCCGGCAAACCCGCCTCCCCGCAATACGCCGCCAAATCCTCCCATCCACACTCCGTCCGCCAGTCGCCAAATACCGCCGGACTGAACATCAACAGCCCTCCAGCCACCATGATCCACGCCGTGTCGCCGTTCGTTGGGTGCATGAGCAGATGAACTCTGCCCCCGCAACCCGCTCGACCTTCGATTACTATGAAATATATAATCTAGCAAACTATTTTTCGCATATTTGATTAAGTTATATTAACTATATGGCTACATTAACTAATTGCGGGGCAGGCGAGCGTCCTTGTGGAGTGCGGTGGCAAGAGCAGCAGCTTGCCCGTCGCAGCCCGCAGCCGTTCGACAGGCTCAGGCCCTGAGCTGCGTCGAAGGGGGCGAAGCCGGGCGACACCGCTTTGGAATGGTCATGCGCGCCGCCTTCGCCCCAAAGCGCCGTCGCCGTTCGCTGAGGCTCGCTCTGCCCGCGCACTCCAGAGGCGCCCCCGTGTGGAGTGCGGTGGCAAGCGACGCAGGAGCGCGACACCGCTTTCGAACGCTCTCACGGGTTGCTCATCCGTCATCGTCGCCCGTCATCGTTTGCCGAAACGGCAGCTCGCAAAACTTGACGCGTTTGTGGCGACTTCTGAATTTGACGGACCACTATCCGAACAAGGCGGCGGCCTCGCCGGGCTTGGGGAAGCGTCCGCTCTGTTGCTTGCTGTAGAGGATCTTTCCGGAGCGGCGGATCTCGAAGATCCCGCCGCCGCCGGCGACGAGTTTCACGGTGTTGCCGGTTGCTTTCTCTATTTCAGCCGAGACACGCTCGGCCTCCGGGAGAAAGTTTCATTGCTCGCAGTATTCGATCTCGATGGCCATGCGCCAAGGATGCATCTCCGGGGCGGTCTGTCAGCTCCGGAATCCAAAAACGGGCCCCCGGCCGTCAGATGAAAAAGCCGCGCCCCCCGGACGGGACGCGGCTCGCGAAAGACATCAGGATGCGCGACGCCGGATCAGGCGACCATGTCTTTGAGATTCTTGAGCGGGCGCACCTTGACGACGTTCCGGGCCGGCTTTGCGGCCACCTCCATCATCTCTCCCGGCCGGAAGGGATTCGGACGCGTGGTGGCCTTCGTGGCCGGCTTGCGCTGGACCACGATCTTGCACAATCCGGGAATCGTGAATTGGCCCGGTCCCCGGCGGCTCACCCCCTTCTTGATTTCCGCTGAGAGCGCGTCGAACACGGCGGCCACATCCTTGCGGGTCAAGCTGGTCGTTTCGGCGATGTTGTTCAGGATTTCAGTTTTGGTTGCTGGTTTCTTGTCGGCCATGAATTCGGATTGGTTATGATTCTTGTTACGAGGCGACTTACGCGTGGAAAAAGCATGATTTAAGCGGCCCTCAGTCAAGCGTTTCCGCTGATTCAGCGCATTTCGTTGTCCGCGAAGTCCCACGGCGATAGCCGTATTTTTCCACAATGCTTCATGACGCGGCATTATTTGGGCCTGTTTATTAGAGGTTCCGGGGTCGCGCGCGAACCATCAGGGGAGTCCTCTTGAAGAACCGAAGACGGCCATCAGGCGTTCTTGCGCGGTCTGCATGTATTCGCCCGCGACGAGGAACGCCGTATGCAACAGCACCATGGCACGATTGCGAGCGCACCGGTGTATCAGCTTGCCCACCATGCGTCTCGGATTTGGCCGGAAGAAATACAAAGGTTGACAGCGCGCCGAAGCGGGATCTTCGCACCGGGTCTCACGGAATCTGAAAGCCCGAAATCCTTGACGGGTCCGTTCCGATGGTCAGAAAGGAATCCTCCGCCGGCGCCGCAGCGCGCCCGAGCTTCCAAGCTCGCAAACCATGGACGAAGCCCCCTCGCACGTCACCACGGAACTGCTCGACCGGGTCAGGAGTGGCGACGAGGAGGCCGCTACTACAAGGTAGTGCGATCGGAGAGTCCGTGATATTGTCCTGAGAACAAGCACCGAACCCCCTTCCCGACGTGACCATCCCCCGTGATTCGGCCCCCGAGAACAATCCCTTCCCTTGGCCCTCCCGTTTCCGTTTCAACGGTGGCTCGATGATTCCTCGCGCGGTGCGGCGATGCGCGGGCTGCGCGCTTTTCCTCGTCCTCGCTGCGGCGCCCGTACCGGCAGGGGCGCAGGAGTCCCTCGCCGACTTGCTGGACCAGCCCGGGGCGAATCTTCGCGACCCCGCCGCACGGGCCCGGGTGGTGGCGTGGGCGCGGCAGATCGAGGACCAGCGGCGGGCCCGGGCACGGGAACAGGCGGCCGCCTTGGGCCTTCCCCTGCGGGTCCGGCAGCCGGACGGAACGGTGCAGGAGATCGTCGATTTCATGGATGGCGAGCCGGTCTACTTCACCACCCACAATGCCAACGCCGCCATCTCGACCGCGGCGAATCTTGCCCGGTCCAGCTACGCGATCGACGGCAACGGCGTCACCATCGGCATGTGGGACGGCGGCGCCGGGCGCGCGTCCCACCAGGAATTCGGGGGGAGAATGGTGGTCAAGGACGGGGCGGCCTCGATCGATCACGCCACCCACGTCGGGGGCACCCTCATCGCGGCAGGGGTGGTCGGCAGCGCAAGGGGGATGTCGCCCGCCGGCACGGTCGACAGCTACGACTGGAACAACGACACCTCCGAGATGGCGTCCCGCGGCGCCACCGGTCCCGGCCAGGCCGGCATGCTCTACCTCTCGAATCATAGCTACGGAATCGTCAGCGGCTGGAGATACGTGAACGACGGCACGCGGGTCTGGGAATGGTACGGGAACGGCACCGACAGCAACGCCATCGAGGAGGATTTCGGACGCTACAACAGCTACGCCCGCGATCAGGATTCCCTGGCCTGCAACGCGCCCTATTACCTGATCTTCCGCAGCGCCGGCAACGAGCGCGACAACAACCCCTCCACCGGCCAGAACGTGACGCTGTCGCCCGGCAGTTCCACCGTGGTCTCATACGACCCGGCTTCCCATCCGCCCGGCGACGGCGTGTATCGCGGGGGCTTCGAGACCATCGCGTTCTCCGCGCTGGGCAAAAACGTCCTCACGGTGGGGGCGGTCAACGACGCCGTGACCAGCGGCACGCGCGACCCGTCCAAGGCGACCCTCGCGTCGTTCTCGTCGTGGGGGCCGACCGACGACGGCCGCATCAAGCCCGATGTGGTGGCGAACGGGGTCGGGCTCTATTCCCCGCTCAACGGAAGCGATTCTTCCTACGGGAGCTATAGTGGGACGAGCATGTCGACCCC
>CAYPUM010000186.1:0-7379 GCA_964413545.1 uncultured Roseibacillus sp.
CTGGACCGGATCCGGGCCGGCAGGGACACCCGCCGGGACTTCATCATTGCCGATGCCAAGGACGCCGACATGGCCTTCGGAATTCTGGCGCCGGGGCCGGAGCGGACGGGCGCCTGCCCGCACGGGTATGACCCGGATGCCGGCTGCTACCGGACGCTGGCCGACTACCGGCGGCAGATCCGCGCGGTGATCCGCCAGCAAGTGGCCGACATCGTGCTGCTCTCGGCCTCGAGCCTCGAACTGCTCGCGATCGAGGAAGGACTGTTCCGCAACTCGCCGGTCACGCCCGCGGCGCGCGCCAACGACACCACCGACGTGTGGGTGGTGCGGGCGGGCGGTTACCCCATGCATCCGTCGCGGCACTTTCGCACCGCCACGATCGACCACATCAAGTACGGCCAACTCGAGAGCCACCACGGCAAGCCGCACACCGGGGCGGACCTCGGGCTCTATTCGGTGACCTTCACCAACGACATTGACCGGGACTACGCGGCGCTGGAGGCATTTCACGACTTCCGGATCGAGGCCGAGCGGAAGCGGTTCCGGTATTTCCTCGAGGTTTTCAATCCGAACGTCGATCCCGGCTTCGGTCCGCGCGAGGTCGGCGGGTTCCTCAACGACAACATCGTGCGCTGCCTTGCCGGGGTGACGCGGGCCGGGCGGCCGCTGTTTCTGAAGATCCCCTACAACGGACCGGGCCCGCTCGAGGAGTTGGCAGCCTACGACAGCAGCCTCGTGGTCGGCATCCTGGGCGGCGGCGCCGGAACCACCCGCGACGCCTTCCAGTTGATCCACGACGCCCAGAAACACGGCGCCAAGGTCGCGCTGTTCGGCCGCAAGATCAACCTGTCGGAGCACCCGCTCGCCTTCCTCGAACTGCTGCGGGCGATCACGGACGGCGACCTCGGCCCGGAGGAGGCGGTGCGCGCCTATCACGGGCGGCTGCAGTGCGAAGGCATCCCCCCGGCGCGCACGCTCGACGACGACCTCAGGATCACCGAGACCGCGCTCGGTTATGCCTGAGCGTCACGGCCTGCCGCGATTCCGGGATGGTCTCTTCGGTTGGCTCCGGGCGGCTTTGGAGAGCGGCATCGGGTGGAGACCAGCGCGGGGAATGATCCGGCCGGACGGGATGGATTCGGGTCGGCGGGAGGTTCCCGGTGTCTTGGTGGCCTCGGGACTTGGTGACGCCGGGACAGGAGTCCGCCCCGCGTCGCAGTCGCGCTGCGCCCCGCCTCGCCCTTCCCGGGCCAATGGTTCTCAAACGGAACCAACGGTTGCGAGTTGCCGGCGCGGCGTCCGGGAGGCTAGCCTGCCGCGGACCGCGAGGGACCCGGGCTTGCCTGCAAACCGATGAGGTCGGGTTCCTGCGGAGCACAACACATGCAACACCACGAATCAAGCACCCCCGCCGCCCCCCGGCGCGGCGCCTATGATCCGGCGCCCTACCGGGTGGACCTCGGCGCGTTTCCTCGGATCGTCACCCCGGAGCTGCCGGGCGGGCAGTCGCGGGCATGGCACGAGCGGTGCACACGGCATTTCAAGGGACTCAGCGGGCAGGTGAAGCTGTTCCCGGTGACCTTCGAGTCCGGGCAGGGGTGCACGCTGGAGGATGTGGATGGCAACCGCTTCCTCGACTTCTCGTCGGGGATCTACGTCGCGACGCTGGGCCACTGCCACCCGAAGGTGACCGAAGCGGTCCGGAAGCACGCCGGGCGGCTGATGAACTGCCACGACTTCACGACGCGCATCAAGACCGAGTTGTGCGAGAAGCTGGCGGAGGTGCTGCCCGGCGACCTGAAGAGCTTCCAGTTCTATGATTGCGGAACGGCCGCGGTGGAGGCCGGGATGCGGGTGCTGCGGGCCGCCAGCAACCGGCATGAACTGGTGTCCTGCTTCTATGATTTCCACGGCAAGACCTACGGGGCGGTGTCGCTGGCCGAGATCCGCTCGCCGGTCTACGGCGCGGTGCGCGCCCCGGGGATGCACATGGTGCCGCGCCCGAACCCGTACCGGCCGCATTGGACGCGGGAGGACGGCGCGATCGACACCGGCAAGTACATCGAATTCTACGCCGAATACCTCGACCGTGCCACGGTCAATGCGGTGGCGGGCTTCGTGCTGGAACCGATCCAGGGGTGGGGCGGCTCGGTGATCCCGCCGCCGGACTTTTTTCCGAAGCTGCGCCGGCTCTGCGACGAGCGCAACATCCTGCTGATGGCCGACGAGGTGCTGACGAGCTGGGGGCGGACCGGCAAGTGGCTGTGCACCGAGCACTGGGGGGTGGTTCCGGACGTGGTGTCGATCGGCAAGGGGTTCGGCAACGGGTTCCCCGTGACCTGCGTCGCGGTGCGCGAACCGTACGCCGAAGCCTTCGAGTCGATCAGCGCCTCGAGCAGCTACGGCGGCAACCCGATGGCCTGCGCCGCCGCGCTGGCCTCCACCGAGGTGATCGAGGAGGAAGGGCTGCTCGAGCACGCAACCCACCTCGGCGAGCTGTTCGAGAAGCGGATGACGGCGTGGGAAGAACGGTTCTCCATTGTCGGACACACCCGCGTCACGGGCTGCCTGATGGGCGTCGAACTGGTCAAGGACAAGACCACCAGGGCGCCGTTCGACGAGGCCGGCAAGCGGGTCTATCAGCGCGCCTTCTCGAAGGGGCTGGCCTGGATCCCCGCCGGCCACATCCTGCGCATGAGCCCGCCGATCGTCATGCCCGACGAGGTCGCTCACAGGGCGATGGACATCATCGAGGAGTCGATCGGCGAGGTCGAAGCCGAGCTGGAAGCGTGAGCGATGGAACTGAGCGCCGGAGCCGCGACCCGTGACATCAGCCCGCCGCGCGGCAGCACGCTCTACGGGTACCCCCACGTGCCGCGGCACGCCACCGGCACGCACGACCCGCTGCTGGCCTCGGTGCTGGTGCTGGACAACGGGGAGACGGTGCTGGCGTTGGTCGCGCTGGACCTGTTGTTCCTTGCGCCGCCCATGGCAAGGGATCTGCGCCGGCGGGTGGCGGCGGCACTCGGCACGCCCGGGGAGAACGTCCTGGCCGGCTGCACGCACACCCACTCGGGGCCGGTGACGGCGCCCCTGCTGGCCTGGCGCGACGACCCGGCGATCCCGGCCCCGGACCCCGGGTACCTCGCGGGCCTGTGCGACACGGTGTGCGCCGCCGCGGCCGATGCCGCCGCCCGCCGCGTGCCGGCCGCGCTGGCATGGACGGCGGCCGATGCCACCGGGGTGGGCGGCAACCGGCTCGAGCCGGGCGGCCTGACCGATCCGGAATGCGGCATCCTCGCGGTGCGGGATCGAACCGACAGCCGCCTGCTGGCAGCCGCGCTGGTCTACGGCATGCACCCCACCGTCCTGCACGAGGACTCGACCCTGGTCACGGCGGATTTCCCCCACTACGCGCGGCTTTGCCTGCGGGAGCGCTTCGGCGAGGGGACGGTCGTGCTCTACCACAACGCGCCCTGCGGCAACCAGAGCCCGCGCCACTTCGTGCAGGCCCAGACCTTCGCGGAGGCCGAGCGGCTCGGACGCAAACTGGGCGGGGCCGCGGTGAGTGCCATGGACGCCTTGGCCGACGACTCGTGGCAGAGCACCGCGCGCCTGGCCGGCGCGATCCGGGCCGTGGATCTGCCGCGCCGCACCCTGCCATCCATCAGGCAGGCCGGGGAGCGACTGCGCGCCGCGCGGCGGCATTTCGAAACGCTGAAGCAGCGCCAGGCGCCCGTCGCCGAGACGAGGACCGCCGAGTGCGCGGTGTTCGGCGCCGAGGGCGCGCTGACCCTCGCGCGCTGTGCCGCCGAGGGCGAGGTCGGGCCCCTGCTCGACGCCTGCCAGCCGATCGAGGTGCAGGCGCTGCGCATCGGCGACACCTGCCTGGCCGGCCTGCCCGGCGAGTGCTTCACCGAGTACGCCCTTGACCTCAAGGAGCGTTGCGTGTGCCGCACGTTTGTCGTCAGCTTCGTCAACGGCGAATTGCAGGGCTACGTGGTGACCCCCGAGGCCGCAGCCCGCGGCGGCTACGAAGCCACCAACGCCCTCTTCGCACCGCAGTCGGGGGATGTCATGGTCGCCGCGCTTGCGGAACTGGCGGCCGAATTGATGAATCCCGACACGAACGGACGGATATGAGGTGTCAGGGAGCACGGCGGCGCGCCGACAACCGACAACCGACAACCGACAACCGAAACCCGAAACCTGAAAACTGAAATGAAGACCGTCAAGATGGGCGTGATCGGCTGCGGCCTGATGGGCCGGGAGTTTGCGAGTGCGGCGGCGCGTTGGTGCCATCTCGCGGAGATGGACGTGGCGCCCGTGATCGTGGCGGTGTGTGACACCACCCCGCAGGCGAAGGACTGGTTCGTGGAGCGGGTGCCGTCGGTGCGGCAGGCGTGCCATGACTACCGCGAGCTGCTGGCCAACCCGGAGGTCGAGGCGGTCTACATCGCGGTGCCGCACCACCTGCACCGGGAGATCTACTGCGCGGCGATCGAGGCGGGCAGGCACCTGCTGGGCGAGAAGCCGTTCGGGATCGACCAGCCGGCGTGCGAGGCGATCATGGCCGGCCTTGCCGGCCACCCGGAGGTCTTCGCCCGGTGCAGTTCCGAGTCGGTCTTCTTCCCGGCGGTCCAGCGCATCGGCGCCATGATCGAACGCGGCGAGCTGGGGCGCATCATCGAGGTCAACAGCAGCTTCCTGCACTCGAGCGACCTCGACCCCGGCAAGCCGATCAACTGGAAACGCGTCACGGCGACCAACGGGGAATACGGCGTGATGGGCGACCTTGGCATGCACGTCTGCCATGTCCCGTTCCGGGCCGGCTGGTATCCGCACGACGTGCGCGCCATTCTCTCGAACCTCATCACCGAGCGCCCCGACGGGAAGGGTGGCATGGCGCCGTGCGAAACGTGGGACAACGCCACCCTGCTGTGCACCGCCCGCGACCGCGACGGCGAGACGTTCCCGCTGACCTTCAAGACGCAGCGCATCGCGCCGGGACACGGGAACTCGTGGTTCCTCGAGATCATGGGCGCCAGGACCTCCGCCCGCTGGACCAGCAAGCAGGCCAACACCCTCGAGATCCTCCGCTACGATGGCGGGGAACAGGCATGGCAGGTGATCGACGTCGCCCACGACATGGCCTACCGGTCGATCACCGGCCGCATCTTCGAAACCGGCTTCTCCGACGTCATTCTCCAGATGTGGGCGGCGTTCCTGCATGAACTGACGCACGGCAGACCCCCGTCGGCATTCGCCGGGTGCGTGACCCCCGGGGAGGTGGCCTGCAGCCACCGGTTGTTCACGGCGGCCCTCCGGAGCCACGCCCATGGAACCGTCGAGTCCGTATGAGAAGTCGCCATGATCCTCGCCATTGACTTGGGCTCGACCTCGTTCAAGGCCGCCGTCTTCGACCACCGGCTGCGGCCGGTTGCCGGCGGCAGCGGCCTGCTGAAGTACGAGTTCGACAGTCAGGGTGGCGCCACCCTCGCCCCACGCTCGGTGCACGCGGCCCTGAGAGAGGCACTCACGGAAGCCCGGGTGAGCGAGCACCCGGTCCGCTCGGTGGCCATCACCAGCCAGGCGCAGACCTTTGCGCTGCTGGACGCCCGCGGAAGACCGCAGACCCCCTTCTTTTCATGGCTGGACACCCGCAGCCGGCGGGCCTGCGAGTCCCTGCGGAAGGCGCTGCCCGGCTTCCGGCAGCATTGCAGTTTCCCGGAGCCGGAGCCCGGGTTGCAGGTTTGCCAACTCCGGCGGCTGCGGCCGCCCCGGCTGCTCTCCCCCGCCCTGCTGCCGACGTGGCTCCTGCGACTCTGGACCGGATCGTTCGCGACCGATGCCAACCTCGCGGCGATGAGCGGGCTCTATTCGCTGAAACATGAACGGTGGTGGGACGACGCCCTTGACGCCTGCCGGCTGAGACCGGCCCGGCTCCCCGAGGTCCTCCCGGTGGGAACCGTCGCCGGTCTCACCAACCGGGGCGCGCACCGGTCCGGCCTGCCGGCCGGCCTCCCCGTCGTGCTGGCCGGCAACGACCAGACCGCCGGCGCGTTCGCCGCCGGAATCGAGCAGACCGGCGCCGTCCTCCTGACGCTCGGCACCGCCATGGTGGCCTGCGCGTGCAGGACCGCCATGCCGCGCGCCAGGGCGGGCTGCGTCCGCGGGCCCTACCCCGATGGACGCTTCTACCGGCTCGCGGTCGCCGCCGGCGGCGGCAGCGTGGTGAACTGGGGCGAAACCGTGCTGGCGGGCTGCGCCACCGACGAGGAGTTCTTCCGCCAGGCCGCGTCCTCCCCGCCGGACTGCAACGGGCTGGTCTTCGAGCCGCACCTCGACGCCGCCCGCGGCGCATGGCGAAACGTCGGCCTGCACCACGCTCCCGCCGACTTCGCCCGCTCGATGCTCGAGGCGCTCACCGCGCAGTTCGCCGCCACCATCCGCAAGACCGGGATCGCCCCGGCGGCCGCGCCGCTCCTGGTGGCCGGCGGCGGCAGCCGCCAGCCGTTCTGGGTCGGATTGCTGGCCCGGGCGCTGGACCGGCCCCTGCGCGCCACCCGGGCGAGTCCGCTGCGCGGGGCGGCCAGGATGGCTCGCGCGCTCCAGAGCGCTTGATAGACCCGGCTCGTTCCCGGTGACTTGGTGACTTGGTGACTTGCTGACTTGGTGACGCCGGGATGGGATCGTAGTCCGCCGGGCGTCACCAAGTCAACGAGTCACCGGGTCCCCCGACTCCGGGTCACTCGCCGTCCCTGATCGGGCGGGTTCCCTTGCAGTCGGGGTAGGTGCTGCAGCCCCAGAACTCGCCCTTCGCCGAGCGTCGCTTCCGCATGGGTTTCGCGCAGTGCGGGCACTCGGGCGCCTCGGGATCGCCGCGGGCCTCGACGCGGGCCTGGAACATCCGTTCCTTGATGCCGCCCTTCCCGACGAAGTCGCTTTCCAGCCGCTTGAGCTGCCGCCCGAGCAGGCCGGTGGCGCGTTGGATCAGGACGATCAGGGCATTCGCGGCCGTCGTGTCGTCACGGTCCTCCAGCCAGGGATCGAATTTCTTCTTCTCGTTGAGCAGATAGACCCAGTAGTCGTGCAGCAGGTCCTCGGTATACTCGAACTCGCCGAGCATGAGCGTCGAGACCGCCTTGTGATCGGGGTTGTGGATGCTCCAGGGGATGCTTCCCTTCTGGATCAGGTAGTCCTCGAAGTCGCCCTGCAACTCGGACAAACTGGCCTTGGCGACATCCGTGAGCCGGATCTCGGTCTCCGAGGAGGTCTTGGCGCGTTCCGATCCTTCGATGATGTTCTGCTTGCCGGAGCGCGACGCACCGATCATCTGCCCGAGGGTCTTCCCGAGCGGGTCCTCCTTCCAATGGACG
>CAYPUM010000187.1:0-7364 GCA_964413545.1 uncultured Roseibacillus sp.
TCGGACTCGGGAGGAAACGGGAAACGAAAACGCCGCAACTGTTCCCCTGTAAGGTGCGAGATCGTTGCCTTCTCGGTCCCCATGGCGAATACTTCTTCGGAGACGGCCGAGAATAATACGTAGAAGAAGAACCCAGGCACGTCATCACTAGTCCTAGGCCGAAGTCGATGGAGTGCCTTTTGGTAGAAGCATGGTCCAAGGTCCCCCCGCCAAATCGCTGCACGTCCTGGTTGCCCACCCTCACACACGAGAATATCCCCTGTCTGGAGGCGATATCTTAGCCACTCGTCAGGACGAAAGTCCATTTGTGGCAAGTCGATCACATTAATCGAATCCCACTGGACGTCGGTGTTTCTCAGATACGGCTGAAGATGGAGTCCCGAGATCTTCTTTGCGTCCAACATTTTTCCTAACTGGACGTCGTAGCGGGCGTAAAGAGGAGCGATTCTCCAGTGATGCGGTATGAAATCTGGCCAAATTCGACCCGACGGTTGGAGTTGGGGGTTGGCGTCGAGGCCGCGGGTGACGGCCCGGTGGATGAGGGCCCGCTTGCGTTCCTCCATGAGAGCAATCTCCCGCTCCTTCACCCGCAAGTAGCGGTCGATCGCCTCCAGCATGCCGTCCAAATACGCCACGATGGCGTCTTGTTCGGGGCGGGATGGGCAGATGAAGGGCAGCCACTTGAAGTCGTCGAAGCCGATGTTCTGTCGCAGTCCTGAGCCCATGCCGTAGAACACCTTCTTGGTATCGTAGCTGTGCAGCAGGTAGTAGAGGAACTCGGGCGAGTATCGTTCCGTTGGCTGAAGCCCGGCGTATGCCGACGTGATGATGCCCGGGTCCTTGACCAATCCGACCCTGAGGCTGGTCCAGTCGTTTTGGAGGTTGGTCGTCCGGATCACGATATCACCCGGTTTCATGACCTGATAGGTCTCGAAGGATGCGGGGACGAGGCCAGTGAGTTTCTCAGGCGGCTTGATTACGATCCGGCCGTAGCTGAGAGAGAGCACCGTCTCCTCGACCATGCCGGTGTTTCGACGCTTGTCGATCGCGTGGTTGAAGATGGCTGGAGTGAATGATGGCTCCACATCGCATGATTGGAGGGATCTTGCGACGGGCGGACTGGCTGGCATCCCTCCGGGATGCGTTCGCTCGATGCACGGATTCCGGTGGTGTCGCTGCGCTCAACCACCGGCTAAGTGCTGGCATCCCTCCGGGATGTTTCGTGCGGGGTGCGGCCTTGAAATTGAGTGCGTCTTTCACGCCAGCACCTCCTCCAGCAGTTGTTCGGCCTCGGCTTCGAGGGCCCGGAGGTCTTGGGCGATGTCCTCCAGCGGGCGGAGGGGTGGCGCAAGTGGCTCGGGCGGCGCAACCGCGGCCGACCGCCAACCTGGGAACAGTTCGCCGGCCTGCTGCGGGTCTTTCCCCTGATCCCTGCAAAAATCGTCCACTCCGTCATGTAATGAACCCGCAACCTCGAGGAACCGTATGCCCGAATCGGGCTCGTACGGATCTGTGGGGGGCGTCGCTTGACCTCCGGGCCAAGCGGCCCTATCCCGGAACCAGGAAACGGAGCGTTCTGGCTCCCGAATGGATGGGGCCTATGCACCGCTGGGCGAAAAAGATTGCTGCGAGCGCAATGCCGGGACGCCAGGCTCGCACCTGTCACTGAGAGGATCGCCAAATAATGGAGGGATCAAGAACGTCGTTGGAGGAAGAATGTCCGGCTCCGCATCGTGATTGTCGGCATTCTGGACCAGAACGTGGACTCGTTTTGGACTCGTTGATTCGAGGAAAGCGAGGTCCAAAGGGGGAACAATGGGGAAGTTGTCACGATCTCATCTCAGGACATGGTGCACTCATTTACAGACGCTTATAGCAGAAAGGCCGCCGTGGCGGAATCGGTAGACGCTGCGGACTTAAAATCCGCTGGGCGCAAGCCCGTGGGGGTTCGAGTCCCCCCGGCGGCATCTCTCATTATCAGTGAGTTATGAGAATTGAGGAAGGGCGCCAATAGTGTGCCACTTTGGAAAGCCGTTTTTCTTGGGTGACCGGTAGCCGCTGGCTGACGCCGCGACCGCGGAATCCGGCACGGCCGCCGTCCAGCGGCTCGGCTGGAACAAGATGGCCCGCCCCCGGCGTTGAGGAGAGAACAAGTCGCCGCAGGCCAAGCGGGCCCCGTCGCGATCTCTCCGGCTCTCGTCTTTGACCTTCCACCCCCCCGGCCCGCTGGCTAGGCTTCAACGTTGGGGTCGGGAATCAGTCGTTGTCAGTGATCCCGCATAGCGGGAGAACGGTTGTCACGTGTTCAGCGCCGATCTGAACGGCGAGGGAAAGACGATGCTTTTGCGCATCGTCTCGATGCTGACCAAACTCGCGCGACGGGACCACGAACTGCGTGAGGAACCGGCTCGGTACGGAGTAGACGATTACGACAACGACAACGAGGAAGAAAGGGACCGGATCGATACCGATACCGACCCCGAGTGAAGGATCATGGCCGCCAACAAGACGCTTCACGGGACGGCTGGCGCCGCCGGTGAGCCATGACGAGAGAGAAGCTTTGCCAACCGCTTCATGCCCTCCTCGACGCACCAAGAGAGCGGCGGGAGATGGCGAACGATGGCGGCCGCCACGGATCTCAGGGGCGCAGGTTGTAGCAGAGCAGTTGGTCGTGGCGGCGGAGGTAGAGCCTGCCGTCGTGGATCACCGGGTGGGCCCAGGCCGGGCCGTCGCCATTGGGCGGCTCGATCCTGCCTTTGACGCGGAACGCCTCGGGAGTGGCTTCGACCATGATCACCGGGCCCTTGTCGTAGCGGAAGATGATCCTGCCGTCGGCGTAGAGGGTGGCTGCCGAACCGCCCGCCGGCGGCTTTTCCTTCCAGGCGATCTCGCCCGTCAGGAACTCGAGGCACACCGGGGTGCCGTTGTTCTGCCCGTCGCCGCCGTAGAGGTGGTCGCCGACCAGCACCACTCCTCCGTGGTGGTTCTCGAACTTGTCCGGTCCGAGGAAGTAGATCTCCTCGGCCTTGATGCCGTCTCCCTCGGCCGAGAGCTTGAGGAGCGCGCTGCCCGTCTTGTAGCTGGTGGTGACAAATACGTGGTCGCCCCGGACGATGGCGTTGGGGATGTTGGCAACGCTGTTTGCGACGCGGTTGTAACCCCACAGGAACTTGCCGTCCGAGGCGCGGATCCCCACCGCCCCGCGGCCGAGGATCTGGACGTAGTGGCGCACCCCGCAGGCTTCGCTGACCACCAGCGAGGCGTAGCCGGCCCCGTCCTTGCCGCGGTCGCCGATCGAGGGCAGGCCGCATTTCCAGACCAGCTCCCCCGTCATCTTGTTCAGAGCCACGATGGCCGCCTCCTTGCCGCCGGGTGTGCACACCACCCGGTCGCCGTCGATGAGGGGCGATTCGCTGAAGCGCCACCCCGACATCATCTTGCCCCCGAAGTCCTTCTCGAAGTTTTTGCGCCAGACGAGTTCGCCGCTGCCCGCCTTCAGGCACACCAGGTCTCCGGCGGTGCCGATGGCGTAGAGCCGGTCGCCGTCAATGGTGGGGGTGCAGCGCGAGCCGTCGCGGTGCTTCGGCCCCACCTCGGTCGCCCACAGCCGCTTGCGGGTGTTCAGGTCGCAGGCGATGACGTGCTGGGATACTCCGTCCCCGGTCTTGATGTCGCCCATCGTGAACATCCGCCCACCAGCGATTGTCAGCGAGGAATACCCCTTGCCGAGGCCCTCCAGCGTCCAGAGCAAGGGAGGCCCGCCTTCCGGCCACGTCTGAAGCAGCCCGGTTTCCGGCGAACGGCCCTCCCCATTGGGACCCCGGAATTGCAGCCAGTCCCGCACCTCCCCCCGGGCCTCTCCCGTCAATAACCCCGATCCTGCCGCCAGTATCACCGAGAGTTGCACTCCAACCCGTTTGATCCCTGATGCCTTCATTGCTCTTTGTCGTGTTTGCGTTCAAGGGCGAATCAATGCCCATCGCCCCGGATGCCCGCGCAGCTCCCGGCGTCAAGCGGAGCCCCCGGATGCTCCTCGGGAAAATCGGGGGGGACTACGCAGGCCCGCGGCACGCTCTTTCGCCCGCTCCGCTCAAGACGCGAAGTGGGAGAGGCTGAGCGTCATCTCGGAGCGCGGTGGCAGGCGCAGCAGCTTGCCCGTCGCAGCCCGCAGGGCGAAGCCGGGCGACACCGCTTTCCGGATGAACAGTGTGAGGCGAGCCTGGAACCAGGAGTCAGGAGTCAGGGGTCAGGAGAGAATCGGTGGTGCGGGAAGTTTGACGGCCCCCGGTATGCCAAGGCTACGTGGGCACTGATTCCTTTCCAGATGCAGGTTTTTGCGGGAATTGGGGATTTTCGGGAATAGGACCGGCCGCGGTGGCTCTTCCCATCAAGCGGCGTCGGGGGCGGGGTGAGAGCCCTGTCGAGACGGCGCCGGCTTCCATTCCGGCTTGCGGGTCGTTTTCCAGGCCCGGGGGTTGGACCGAACCAAACCAAGAACGAAACAAGAGAAATCATGAAATATCTTCCAGGAACCCTGTTTGCGGTCCTTGTGGCTGTGCCGTTTGCCAGCGCCGGTCCGCAAGAGGCCGCCTCGGCGTTCACCGCGGTGGCGAGTTTGAAGGCCTCCGACTGTGAGGACTGCGGAGACAAGGATGATCAGGAAGTGCTGTCCGGGTGCGGCGGATGCAAGAAGAAGGGGAGCGGAGACGGTCCCGAAGAGGCAGCCGCCGTGGCGCAGTGTGACGGCTGCAAAGGGAAGGGCAAGGATGGCGGGTCCGACGAAGATGCCGCCCTCGCGGACTGCGGCAAGTGCAAGAAAAAGGACGGCGACAAGGAGGAGAAGGAGGAGGCCGCCCTCGCGGACTGCGGGGGCTGCAGCAAGAAAAAGAAGGACGGCAAGGACGACGATGACGACGACGAGGAGGGGAACTTCTCGCGGCGTGAGCGTTTCGTTTGAACCAGAATCGATTGCGAAGGACCGCCGGGAGGAGATCCGGGCGGTTCTTTTTTGGGAGGGGGCGGGAGGGATGGGGCGACGCGGCCGGGGGATGGCAGGCGGGTCTGGATTTCTGCGCGGGGTGGGCTAAGAACGGGGGCGGGATGCGGATTGAGTTGGTGTCGACGGGGACGGAGTTGCTGTTGGGGACGACCCGGAACACGCACGGGACGTGGGTGGGTCAACGGCTGTTCAAGTTGGGGATGCGGCTGGAGCGCCATGTGACGGTGCCGGACGGGGAGGCAGTGAAGGAGGCGATCCGGGAGGGGATGGAGCGGGCGGGGGTGTTGCTGGTGACGGGGGGGCTGGGGCCGACGAGCGACGACCTGACGCGGGAAGCGTTGGGGGAGGTGCTGGGGGTGCGGATGGTGGAGAACGAGGCGGCGCTGGGGGAGATCGAGGATTTTTTTGCGCAGCGGGGGCGGCGGATGGCGGCGGGCAACCGGAAGCAGGCGATGGCGCCGGAAGGGGCGACGGTGCTGCCGAATCCGAACGGGACGGCGCCGGGGGTGTTTGCGCCGGCTGAACTGAGCGGCAAGCGGAACTGCGCCGTGTTCCTGCTGCCGGGTCCCCCGGGCGAGATGTATCCGATGTTCGAGGCGGAGGTGGTCCCGCGGCTGAAGGAACTGCCGGGTCGACGGCGGACGCCGGAGATCGTGGAGCTGAAGTTCGTGGGGATCGGGGAAAGCGACTTTCACGAGGCGATCGACGCCGAGTTGGGGGAGGTGGAAGGCCTCGAGGTGGGGTACTGCGCGCGGCTGGGGGAGGTGGATCTGAGATTGATCGGTTCGCGGGAAGCGACCGCGGCCGGGCGCGAGATTGCAGAGCGGGCGTTCGGGCGCGAGTTGGTGAGCGACGACGGATCGAGCTTGGAAGCGACGGTGGTGAAGCTGTTGCGGCGGCAGGGGAAAACGATGGCGATTGCGGAGAGTTGCACGGGGGGGCTGATCGGGCATCGGCTCACGAACGTTCCGGGGGCCTCGGAGGTGATGGGGTATGGGTTCGTGACCTATGCCGACAAGGCCAAGTGCGCACTGCTCGGGGTGCGGGAGGAGGACCTTGCCGCGCATGGGGCAGTGAGCGAACCGGTGGCGCGACAGATGGCGGAGGAGGCGCTGCGGGTGGCGGAGGCGGACGTGGCGGTGGCGGTGACGGGGATCGCGGGGCCGTCGGGCGGCAGCGACGAAAAGCCGGTCGGGACGGTGTTCCTTGCCGTGGCCCGGAAGGACGGCGCAACGGAAGTGGTGCGGCAGATGCACCCGCGCGAACGGGAGTCGTTCAAATGGATCGTGAGCCAGGCCGCCCTGAACATGGTGAGGGTGGCGCAGGTTTCCAACCTGCGAGAGTCCGCCGGGAGTTTTTCCCGGCGCCAAGGTGAGGAAGGATCGGCCGGGAAGAGCGGGAGTTCAGGGAGGAGCTCGTCGAACCACTGTGAGGCGGCGGGTGTGAAACGCGATGCGGAACCTGGCGCCAGGAGGCCCGAAGGCACGGCAAGAAGACCGGGCGAGTGGGCGAAGCCGGTCTTTCGGCCGTTCGGGGATGATGAAGAGGTTCGCAAACGACGGCGGCGTCTGCCTCATTGGGATCTGCCGGGCGCCACGCAGTTTGTAACGTTTCGCCTTTCCGATTCGATCCCGCGGGAAGGGTTGGAGAGATGGGAGTCAGAACGCGCGGAATGGCTGGCCATGCGGGGGATCGATTTGCAGCGGAAAGGCGAGCCAGCGCCGGTGGATGAACTCACGCCCGAGCATCGTCGCGAATACATGCAAAGGTTCGGGGATTGGTTTCTGGATGAACTGGATCGGGGTCACGGTGAATGCGTGTTGCGGGATCCGGCGAATGCCGAGATCGTGGTGGAAGCGCTGAGGTTTTTCGACGGGCAACGCTATGATTTAGGAGACTTCGTGATCATGCCAAACCATGTGCATCTGCTGGTTGTGCTGCGTGATGACAATAGGTTGGCCGAGGTGCTCCATAGTTGGAAACGGCATGCCGCGAGGCAGATAAACGCCAGGATGGGGCGCGCGGGCCAGCTTTGGCAGACAGAACGTTTCGACCACATCGTCCGCTCGCGACAGCAGCTCGAGCGGCTCCGAGACTATATTGAATACAATCCTGTGAAGGCGAATCTGAAGGAGGGGGAATACCTGCACGAGCGTCGGGAGTGGGTTTGTGAGGGATAGGGATAGTGGGTGGAGGGAGCCGAGAGTCGGGGGCGACGCGCAGGTTGGAAACCTGCGCGGACCCTCGCAGCTTGGAAAGCTGCGCCACCCTGGAAAGCTGCGCCACCCTGGAAAGCTGCGCCACCCTGGAAGGCTGTGGCACCCTGGAAGGCTGTGGCACCCTGGAAGGCTGTGGCACCCTGGAA
>CAYPUM010000188.1:0-7289 GCA_964413545.1 uncultured Roseibacillus sp.
CTTCTGAATATGCGAGATGGCAAGGTCCAGATTCTTCTTCCTCGCTGCCGCAATCTTGTCGGCGTTCTTGTCCGGGGCGGGAGTGGCGGGGCTGGCGGTGGTCGGTTTGGCGGCTCTGGATTCAGCCATGGGCGGAGAGATAGCAGTTGCGTGACTCATGACAATGGGATTCGGAATGCCGCCATCATAGAACCGCCCCCATGGTGGTCAAGAGAAAAGTGTTCTGAAGAACATTTTCCATGTTTCGCGAGGCGTGCGGCATTTTTCCGGCTTCGCCGGGCGGTCATCGCTCCGGTCGTCACCCTTCATGGTAGGCCATGGCGGCCTCTTCCGCGATGACGCGCAGTCCGTCGCGCACCACCTCCTCGGGCATGGAGTAGCTGACGCGCAGGCACTGGTCGCGGTGGGGCCACGGGGTGTCGTCGAGGCCGTAGAAGAAGTAATGGCCGGGCACCACCAGGACGTTGCGGGCCTTGAGCCGTTCGTAAAGCCGGCGGGACGTCACCGGCAGGTCCTCGAACCAGATCCACAAGAAGAGCGCTCCTTCGCTACGGTGAATGCGGTAGTTCATGGCGTCGTCGAAGGACTCCCGCACCAGCTCGAGGGCGCGCCGCCGTTTGTCGCGGTAGAACGGCTGCACGACCTCGTTGCTGAGACGCAGGATCTCGCCGCTCTCGATAAGCGGCGTCACGATCACCTGTCCGCAATTCGTGTTCGAGAGCCCCACGATGGAGGTCATCGCGGCGACCGACCGCGCCACCTCCTCGCGCGCCACCACGATGCCGGTGCGCGTCCCCGGAAGCCCGAGCTTGGAAAGACTCAGGGTCAGGATGATGTTCTCGTTCCACACCGGGGTGACCTCCGTGAAAATGACGTTCGGAAACGGCGCGCCATACGCGTTGTCGATGATCAGCGGGACGCCGCTCCCGGAGGCGAGTTCCGCCAGGCGGGCCACCTCGCCGTCCGTCAGAACGTTGCCGGTGGGATTCGTCGGTCGCGAGACACAGAGCGCCGCGACCTCCTCGCCGATGCCGAGCTTCTCGAAATCCACCCGGTACTTGAACTCGTGCCTGCCGGTGCGTTCGATCCGGGGACGCGTCCCCTCGAAGATCTCCCCCCCCACCGACTGATCGGCGTATCCGATGTATTCCGGCACGATCGGCAGGAGAACCTTCTTGCGGCGGCCGTCCGCGAACCGGCCGGCGAGGGCGTTGAGCAGAAAGAAGAAGGCCGTCTGCCCCCCGGCCGTCACGGCGATGTTCTCCGGCCCCACATCCCAGCCGAATTCCCTCCGGAAGAGACCTGCGAGGGCGATGCGAAAGCCGCGGTTGCCGGCCGGGCCCTCGTAGTCCCCCAGCATCCGCTCGAGTTCCCCCGGCCGGCGGGAGATCTCAAGGATGCGCCGCCGCCAGACCGCATCCACTTCGGGAATGTGCGCCGGTTGCCCCCCGCCCAACATCCGAACCTTCTCTCCGCCCGCGGCGATCGCCATGCCGAGGTCCTCCATCAACTCCCCGATCCCGCTCGCCCCGCACAACCGCTCGCCAAACTCCGACCGCTCCCATGACATCACGCCGGCCAGAACAAGACCGGCCCGCCGGGTCCGCAAGCAAAAATCCCCCTGACGTTCAGTCACCGGGCGCCGGCACCGGATCAAGCCGCACCGAGGCCGGATCGAGGTCCCGCAAGTCCCGCCGCAGTTCAAAGGTCGTCTCGGCGAGCGGCGCCACCCCGAGGGAGTTCCGCGCCAGAACCATGAGGCTCCACGTTCCGTCCGAATCGCAGGCCTTGTGCAAGTCCGCCACGCTCAGAACCGCCCGTCCCTCCGACATCCTCAGCATCTTCGACCTGTCGAGAATCGTGCCCCGCTCCGCGCTCCGGGCCGCCCCCTCGCGCACCTCGACCCACACTTCCGCGGTGCGGCTCAAATGCTGAAATTCCACCAGAACCGGCGGGAGATCGGTGTAGACACCGCCGTCCGCGAGTCCCGAAATATGCGCTTCGATCCGCGTGCTCGCCGAGGTCGTCGCGTTCATGCTGCCGACCCGGGCCGGTATCCCGCCCTGCGCTGTCAACCCCGCCAAAACCAGTAGCAACCCGATCCGTTTCATGGTCTCTCCCTCCTGACGAAACTCTCGCCGCCCTATGCAGGCATTCCTGGAAACTGTCCGGCTCCGCCGCGGGAGGGGGTTGACCCGGCACCAACCCGCCCTAAAGTGACGCCATGGCAATCAACGCAGGCGATCCAGCACCCGACTTCACCCTTCCCACCATCGGAGCGGAAGGTCCCGAACTCGTTTCTCTCTCGCAGCGCTGCTCCGGCGCCAAGACGGTCCTCCTCTTCTTTCCCATGGCGTTCACGAGCGTCTGCACGGAAGAACTCTGCAGCCTCTCCCAAGGACTTGAGGCCTACGAGGGCCTCGGCGCACAAGTCCTGGCCGTCAGCGGCGACAATCCCTTCGCCCACCAGGCATGGGCCGAGAAGGAAGGCATCGGCATCACCCTCCTCAGCGACTACGAACACCAGGCCGCCAAGGCATGGGGCGTCGCATACGACCGCTTCCTGCCCGAAAAAAACCTCCCCATGGGCGGCGTCGCGAAACGCTCCGCCTTCGTCATCGATCCCGAAGGCAAGGTCCGATACGCCGAGGTCAACGACAACCCCGCCCAGCTCCCCGACTTCGACGCCATCAAGAAGGTCCTCGCCGGGATCTAGTGGTTCGTCAAGATTGAGATGATGGGTAGACGCGCCGGAGGATGGAGGGCTGGCAAGGCGGCGAAGCGGAGTGAATCCGTAGATTCTCGATGCTTCGCCAACGCCACCAGCGCTTCATCCCACCAGCGAATATCCCTCAGATCAATCTTGACGGACCACCAGGCCTTGAAGGACTCGAACGAGGCCGGAGCCCGAGACGCGGCCCTCTACGACGATTCCCCGGAGGGCGCAACCGGATCAGGCGGAAGGGCGGGCTCGAAGGGTTTGCTCTCAGGCTGGGGCGATTCTTCCGGCGGCTCTTCCCGGGGAATCGTGGGAGATTCCGGCGGCTCGGCCGGAGGGGTCTCCCCGGCCGGCTCAACCGGGCTTCCCGCCGGTTCGCCCACCCTCTCGACTTCGATCGGAGGCACTTCCGGTTCCGGCGCCACGAAACCCTCGTTGCCCATCGCGGGAAGGCTCCCGTCCACCGGCTCGATCTGAGGCGCGGAACCCATGGACGCGTCCGGCAGGGACGGAAGACCATCCGGCGAATTGCGGCTCCCCACCATCACCGACGGGACGTATCCGATCGCTCCGCTCTCGGTCTCGACTTTCACATAGGTCCCGCGTGACCCGACCACCTTGAGCGATGTCCCCTGCGGAAGGGAACGGGCCGGTTGGCGATTCCCGGCCGGCAACTCCCGGTAAAAGGCGGCCGTGTAATCCGTGACTTCCACCCACGTCCCCGGCGTGAAACGCGAGCCGCTGGTCCCCTCGCCATCCATTCTCGCGCCCGGCGAGTCCAGCGGATCGTAGTTCCCGTCCAACGGCCGGTTGAACGAGCCTCCAAAATTCCCGCACGAGCTGAGAAGCCAGCCGGCCGCGCCGCACAACAGGAGATGGAACATCCGCCTCACAGCTCAATCTTGCACCACCAACGCCGCCGGTCAACGGCATTCCGTTAGACTAACAACTCCCGGATCCGCGCCCGCGCATCCTCCTCGAACGTCCCCGGCGCCCAACCCGGTTCGTCCCGCAGACGGCCCGGGTGCATGGCGGTGTGCCGCGGACGCGGAGCCGCCAACTGTGGAAGGTCGGCTAACCTTTTCTCCCGCACCTCCTTAACTTCATCCAACAATCCCTCCGCGTGAGCGAGTTCGACGACCTTGCAGGCATAGGAGTGCCAGCTCTGGGGTTCGCCGCAGGGAGCAAGGTGGAAGACGCCGCATGCATCGCGGCGGCGCAGCAACGCCATCACCGTCCTCGCAATCCGCTTGGCGCAACACGGCATCGAGAACTTGTCGCCGACCGCTTCGAGCGGCTCGTCCGCCATGGCCCGCCGGAGAACGCTCTCGAAGAACGCGGGGGGCTCGGTGTTGTAGACCCACGAAACCCGGCAGACCAGCGCCGAGGGATCCGCTTCAAGGACCCGTTGCTCGCCCTCCAGTTTCGAGCGGCCGTACTCGTTGATCGGACCGGTTGGCGCGTTCTCATCCTTCAGGCCGGGCTCCTCGCCCGCAAGGACGTAATCGCTGCTGAAATGCACCAGCCGCGCCTGGCGGTCCCGGCAGAGGCGGGCCAGCGCCTCCGGCGCTTCGGCGTTGACCCGGCGCGCCTCGCCCGGGTCCGCTTCGCACTGCTCCGGACTGCTGCACGCGGCACAATTGACGAGCGCGTCGAAGTCGACCCCGTCGAGAGACCGGCGCGCCGCATCCGGATCGTTCAGGTCGGCCCTATTCCGGTCGAGCACCACCAACTCGTGCCAGCCGCCCCATTGCCGCCGGAGCACCCCTCCCAGCTTGCCGGTGGCGCCGGTCAACACGATCTTCATGCCGATGCCCGGCTTGCCTGCATCAGCCCACGTACATCTCGCCGAGTTCCTCCCTGACGAAATCGATATCGCGGGCCGGCACTCCGGCTCCTTCGCGAATGCGCCGCAAGGTCCGCAGGCTTCCTCGCCGGGTGGCCGGCCCCGCCACCTTGTGGTGCAGGGCGTCGATCGCCGCCGGCGCCAGCGCCGCCAGCCCGGCAAGGAGAAGTCCCCCCGCCAACGGACGGCGAACCCGCTCCCGAATCATGTCCCCCAACACCAGCCCGGCCGACAACCCCACCAGAAGCGGAGCGCAACTCATCCCCGCTTCCATCCAGTCCCAACAAGCATCGTCAGCTTTCCTCCGGTGCACCCGCACAATCTAGCGTATCGCGCCCAACCGGCAAAACAAGAAATCCCGGCCCCTCGGGATTTTGACAGACGCCGGACCTTTGCCGTAGCCTGACGCGTGCCCGTCCAGCATCCGGTCCTCGCGATCGACCACGGCGAAGCCCGCCTCGGCTTGGCCGTCACCGATCCTCTCGGCCTCGCGGCCCTTCCCATGGAAACGATCGACGCCCGCCGGTCCGACCCGGTAACCCGCATCTCCCAAATCGTCCGGGAACGCGAGGTCCGGCGCATCCTGCTGGGCCTGCCCCTCCGGCGGGACGGCACCGAGGGATCTGCCGCGGCCCGCGTCCGCGCCTTCGGCGCCAGCATCAGCAACGCCCTCCCGGACGTCCCGCTGGAATATGCCGACGAGCGACTCAGCACCGCCACCGCCTCCGAAAAGCTCCGCCACGCCGGCAAACCCGCCAAACGACAACGAAACCTCATCGACCAGGTCGCGGCCCTTGAAATCCTCAATGACTGGCTCGCCGAACATCCCGCCCCTGGCCAGCCTGAAATCCACAATCCGCCACAAAAGGGGAAAACCCATCCGGGCCATCCGTGAAATCCGTGGCTTCAGAACAAGGCCCTCCCTTCATGCGGGAATCCTGTTCCTCCTGGGCCGACCCGGAAAAAACTTCATTCTTTCGCTGGCCATCACGGAAAATGCCGTCTAAATTTCCCGTTGTGTTTACAGCGTGGGCACACTGAACATCCATAGAACCCTCAAACCCAAGGATTTCCGAAAACCCACCCCATAGATAAAGCCCCAAAACCCAGCCAATATATGAGCCACCGCGGCCTCCCGCCGCGGTGGCTTTTTGGCAGGGGGGGGTGAGAGACGGGGCCCGCAGATGCACCCCGCAGACCCTTGCGCCGCGCCCCCCCCTTTTCCCCCAATCCCAGCTTGCCCGCCGTGAGAACCTGTTCCACCCTCCGCCCGCCGCGACCCTTGGCCCCCGGCCCGAGGTCATTGGCAAAGGTCTGCGTGAAAGCGCGAACTGAACATCCAACCCTCAACAGCCAATGTCCAAGGACAAGAACAGGGACCCAAGGGGCCGGAAATGCGGCGCCTTGGAGTCCGATGTCCGGTTGGGTATTCCTTGTTGGATGTCGGATATTCAAGATCCCCTAACCCCTAACCCCTAACCCCTAGCGCCTAGCCCCTAGCGCCTAGCCCCTAACCCCTAACCCCTAGCGCCTAGCGCCTAGCCCCTAACCCCTTCCCCCCAGCGCCTTCCCCCTAAACCCATGCTGATCGTCCAGAAATACGGCGGCACTTCGGTGGGCTCGTTCGACCGCATCCGCAACGTGGCGCAGCGCATCAAGGCCCTCCATGACGAAGGGCACAAGGTGGCGGTGGTGGTCTCCGCCATGGGCGGCGTCACCAACCGGCTCATCGAGATGGCCCGCGAAGTCTGCGCCGACCCGCCGGAACGGGAAATGGACGTTCTGCTCTCGACCGGCGAGCAGCAATCGATCGCCCTCGTCGCCATGGCGCTCCACGAACTCGGAATCGAAGCGGCCTCGATCACCGGCGGCCAGGCCGGCCTGCGAACGATCGGCGCCCACACCCGGGCCCGCATCGAGCGCATCGACCCCGCCCTCTGCAAGCGCTACCTCGACGAAGGCAAGATCGTGATCGTGGCGGGGTTCCAAGGCATCAATGCCGAGGGTCTGATCCAGACCCTCGGGCGCGGCGGGTCGGACCTTTCCGCCATCGCCCTGGCCTCCGCCGTGGGCGCCGACCTCTGCCAGATTCTCACCGACGTCGACGGCGTCTACACGGCCGACCCGCGCGTCGTCCCCGAAGCCCGCAAACTGCCCGAAGTCTCCTACGATGAACTCCTCGAACTGGCCTCCCTCGGAACGAAAGTCATGCAATCCCGCTCGGTCGAGTTCGCCAAGAAATTCGGCGTCGTCTTTGAAGTCCGCTCCTCACTCAACACCAACCCCGGAACCATCGTGACCGAAGAACACCAAGCCATGGAAGCCGTCGTCATCCGCGGCGTCTCGATCGAGAGGTCCCAGGCCCGCGTCACCATCACCGGCATCCCCGACGAGCCCGGCATGTCCGCCACCATCCTCGGCGCCCTCGCGGAGGCCGAAATCAACATCGACATGATCGTCTCCAACATCGCCCACGACGGATACGCCCGGCATTCCTTCACGATGCACACCAACGACCTCGGTCGCGCCCAGGCCGCCCTCAAATCCGTCCTCGCCAACCTCGGCCCCGAGGCCGCCATCGAAACCGAAGCCGGCATCGCGAAGCTCTCGGTGGTCGGCATCGGCATGCGCTCCCATTCCGGCATCGCCGCCCAACTGTTCAAGGCCCTCGGCGACGCCGGCATCAACATCGGCATGATCTCCACCTCCGAGATCAAGATCTCC
>CAYPUM010000189.1:0-7287 GCA_964413545.1 uncultured Roseibacillus sp.
GGCCGCCGCGTCCTGGTTGACCCCCGTCCGCGCGGCGGCCGGCGCGCCGTCGCGATCGTCGGCCTCCGACCGCCCCGTGCCCGGCCTTGTCCGCGCTCCGCTGCCGCCCGATGAGGTGCAGGGGCTGCCGCTGGCCACCGTCTTTTTCGACCTGAAGGGCAGGTCCGGCATCACCGGGGGCGACGCGCGGGCCCGTCGCGAGATCGAGAAGGCCTTCGGGATCCGCGCCGGGAGTTCGTTCGATCCCCAGATCGTGGCCATCGGCTTGATGAAGGTGAGAAAGCTGGAGTTTGTGCGGCAGGCGGATTTCCGCGTCTACGAATCCACCTGTGCCGGGGCGCCTGGCCATGGCGCTGTCGGTGACGCTCGGCCCCCGGGACGAAGCGGTCGGACCGCGCGGGATGGCCGCCGGGCGCCCGGGCGATTTCCCCACCCTCTATCAGAACGAGCGGAGCATGCTCCGCCTGCTGCTCAACGGCGGATTCGGCCTCTACACCGATGTGAACCCGTGGTTCGGAAACGCCCGCGCCTTCACCGGCAGAAGTCCGGTCGCCATCGATCCGGCCGATGGAGATTCCACCACCTGGTTCGAATCGAGCATCGAGTACGGCCTCGGCGGCGTGCATCAACTCGGCTCCGGGGATTTGTGGACCTATGGGGCGGCGACCTGCCTGACCTCCTTCTCGACCGGCCATGACCTCTTTCGCTCGGACACCCGTGACCGGACCATGATCGAGGACGCCTACCTGGGATTCTTGTTCCGGCCGCAAAACTCGCCATGGGTGGTCAATGCCTCGGCCGGCCGACAGAACTGGCAGTTGAACGACGGCTTCCTGTTTTCCCAGTTTGCGTCCTCCGCCAACGCCGGTCCGCTGCCCGGCCTGTTCCTGAACCCGCGGACCGCCTACGAGATGACCGCGCTGCTCAAGCTTCAGCGCGGCAACTTCCGGATCGAGGTTTTCTACCTCGATCCAAACGAGCTCGACTTCCTGGAAAGCGATACCACCTTCGCCGGAGTCAACGCCTCCTACACCTCCCCTCGCGGCTGGGAAGGATCGCTCGCCTACTACGAGGTTCCGGAGTCCATGACCACCTTCGCCGCCGGGCCGGGCGGACAAGTGCCGCGGGAAGGCCAGCAGACCGCCGACCTCCGCCTTGCCACCACCCGCCTCTTCGGGATCGAGGGCCTCGAATTGTCCGGCGAGGCGGCTTACCAGACCCACGCCGACGTCGACTGGGAGGCCTGGGCCTATTACGGCCGCGCCGGCTACACGTTCCGCGAGCTCCCGTGGACCCCAAACCTGAGCTATCGCTACGCCAGTTTCAGCGGCGACGACCCGGCCACGAGCACCTACGAGCGGTTCGATGCGCCGCTCTCCAGCGGACTCGATACTTGGGTCCAGGGCGTCAACGTCAGGAAGGTCGCCCCCAATTCCAACCTCGACAGCCACCGCATCCGGCTGAACCTCGCCCCCTCGTCCAAGCTCTCGTTCACCTTCGATTTCTTCTGGCTGCTGGCGAACGAGCCGGCCGGAAACCCGCGCGAGATCGCCCGGGAATTTAATCTTGGGGCCCGCTGGTCGATCAAACCCGATCTGTTCTTCCTCGGGGTGGCGGGCATCGGTTTCCCCGACGACCGATTGAAGCAGCAGGCCGGCACCGGCCTCCACTCGTGGACCACCGTCCAAGCCTCCCTGTTCTGGAATTTCTGAGGGACCGAATGGGCTCGAACAGCGGCGATGCGCAGACGCCCGAGGCGCGCACAAAATCGATCCGCCCCTGACGCGCCATGACCGCCATCGATGCGCAGAAGCTGGAATGGCGGTTTCGCTGTCCCGGACCCGCGCGGGGCGGCGGGCGCCCCGCAACCCATCCATCCATCAACCGCAGCATCTCCGGGAACTCGCGCAGAGAACGGAAAACGTTGACTGACCTTGATTTTCCTCTATCTGGCTCTTGTGAAGACGGAGGTATGCAACAGGTTCGCGGTGGGCATCGTGGGCCTTTCAGGGTTTCTGTTTGGAGCGTGCGCATGGCCAAAGGCCGCGGTCCAGGGCGAGACCCTCGAGGAGCGGCGGGCCTTCGTCATGAAAGACGCGCGGTCCATCCTGAACCGGCTGAAGACCGGGAAGCCTGATGTCGCGGAGGAACTGGACGAAGCCGAGGGTCTGGCGGTCTTCCGTTACCGGTCGTCGAAAATGCCGCTGCTCCTCGGTGGCTTCGGGGGCGGAGGAGGTTACGGCGTGATGCTGGAAAACGAACGGCACGAGCAACCGACCTACTTGTCTCTCGACAAGACGGTTTGGGGCGGAGGGATGGGCACGCGCGAGATGGGCGCCGTGATGGTGTTTGACGACGAGGAAGAGGTGGACCTCTTCGTGCAGGGCGGAAAATTCAGCGAGCAGGGGTTCGAGGTGACGCTCAAAGGTTCCCCGCAAGGCGCGGGTGGCGGCATCGGTCTCGCCGCGAAACAGTTCAAGGGCTTCAAGGTCTACGCCATCACCGAGTCGGGCATCTCGAACGGCGTGACATGGCGAACCTACAAGTATGAACCGGACCCGGAGTTGAATGGTCGCGCACCGCCGGTCGATCCCGCAACGCCGCCGTCGTGACCACGCCCTCGCCGCCCCGTCTTCGCGGAATCGCATTCCCGACGACGGTCCTCCGCGCCGCGGCCCAATCCCTCAGCGCGCCGATTTCCCCCTCCCGGGCGGGCCGGCACGATCCGCGGCCTCAGCGCAGGATGGGGCCGTCGCGGTTCACGTATCCATGCACGGAAAACCATGGACGCTGACCCGGGTGACGGTGGCCCACCACGAAGACGCGTGCATAGGCGCCGTCGCCCAAACGGGCGAACAGGTGGGCCTCCCCGCGGTCCGGGATTTCCGACGCGGTGGTGATGGAATAGGACGGCAGATATCCCGAAACCGGAGCGCGGTGCAACGCCTCGTCGACCACCTGGACTCCGCCTCCGGGGGCGGTGATCACGGCCGGGCCGATGGGAGGGATCGCAACCACCAACTCGGCCTCGGATGGCGGAACGCCGTTTGGGTTCGGCTCGCCGAAACGCACCCCCCATCGCGTTTTCCCGGGAGGGATGCGAATGCTCCCGGTGATGATGCGCGCGATGTCTCCCGCCTCCTCTTGCGGAAGTAGTTCCAACACGATCGGGTTGTCCGGGCCCGGAAGCGGTTCGTCATCGATCCCCGCAAACTCCGGCGCGAAATAGTGAGCGCGGGGCGACTCATCGAAGGCGAAGTATCCCTCGTGACGCGCATCGATAAGGATATAGGCCCCGCGCGTCTTGACCTTGAACCGCCCCTTGTCGTTGGTCTTCAGCGAGAGAAGCTGCCCGTCGAAATACGGAAAGCGGATGGGAAAGACCAGATCGTCGTAAACCAGCACCCGCACCTCTGCGCCGGCAATGGGACTGCCCGCCGGATCCTGAACCACGCCCGCAAACTCAATCGGCGTCTCGACCATCCGCTGCAGCTCCCGGCGGTCGATATCGCCCAGATGCAACGATGACGGCAGGCCCACCGCGGTGTCCTGGATCATGGCGCGTTCACCGGCAGTCAGGCGGCGCTCCGGGGTGAGCCCGCAACCGCACGAAAGGGCGGCGGCCATCAGGATGAGCGGGCGCAACAGTCTCATTGTCCGGCTCCCACGTATGGTTGTCCGAGTAAATCGAGGACGAGGTTGTAGAACACGGTGGTGCGCTGCGGATTGAGGCTCCATTGCGAAACGTGACCCGAACCGAAACGAAAGGCGCGGCCATCGAGGTCCACCGCCTTGCGGACCGCCCCCGCGGTCCGCGCTTCGGCCCCCAAGGCGTTGGTCCGCGCCCGCTCGACGAAGGCCAGCTGCTCGTGCGGATCAGTCACCGGCCGCTCGAAGAACCACCAGTATTTCAAGCGCGCCGCACCTCCTTCGGGTGAGGGTTTGTACTTTTTGGTCCACTCGCTGTGCGGCTTGAACTTTTCCTGGACGATGTTCCACCCGAGCCAGGTCGCGTCCTGGGCATTGTAGAGGCTGTAGATCGGCACCGTGCAATCCGCAAGGTAACCGGCGTATCGGCTCGCCGGCTGACCGCGGTGGGCCGGAAGGGCGAGATCCGGGTTCGGATCGAAGGCCGAGGCCGGGACCGCGGCCTGCTGGAAAAGCACCGCATCGCAGTCGAGGCCCACCTTCAAGGCTTCCAACAGAACGACGTTGCCCAGGCTGTGCGCCGTGACAAAGACCTGCTCGTTCTCCGGCAAAGTCGCCACATGGTCCCGCAACACCGGTCCGAATTTGTAGGCGCGGTACTCGCTCTGTTTCAGCCCCATGGCGAGGGTGTGCTTCCTTGTTTCCCAGCGGAACATGATGAGCCTCCCGCGATAGCCGCGGTGCCAGAGGCGTTTGAAAATCGTCTCGCCGGAATGCACGGTTGCCATGCGATAGTTTTCATCGCCCTGCTTGAGCCACCCGTAGACCCAGACGATCTTGACCGGTTCCTCGTCCCACGGTCTCCGGAAAGGACGCCCCATGGGGTCGTCGTGCCAGGTCAGGTCGGGAATCTCGGGGCTGGCGTCCAACACGTCCCACGGCTTTTTGGACAGCGGCCATGGCGCATTCACCCGCCCATACATCTCTTTCACGTGCCGGATCTCCAAATGCACCTGCGCAGAGCCGCGCATGGCCCGGCCGCCCCGCACATGTGTCACCGTCAATACGCCCGTCCCGCGACCCGCTCCCTCGAACAGCAACGGCGTCACCGCACCACGCAACCGCCCACCGTTCGCCGTGGCGGCGTAAACCGTCAGCGGCCTCCTCGGGCTCACCACGCCCAGCGCGGTGTTCCATGGCTGCGCAATCTGCCGCGCCCCGCCATCCGGTGCGGTCAGATAAAGGTCGCGTCCCCGGGCGTCTTCGCTGGGGAATATCCGGATCGCCGGCTCGCCAGCCAACGCCTCGAGAGAGAACACCAGCTGGTCGTCTCCCCGGGCCCCCGGCGGCAGCCGCACATGCAGCCGCGCGAAGTCTTCCAAATCCCGTGCCGAGCGAATCACGCCGTCCTGCCGGTCCGGCTTCCTGACCGGCCATGATTCATAGTACGCCTTGTCATCCTGGTCGTCGTTCAGCCAGAACAGGAACGGCTTGTCCGGTGCGGTCCGGTCCTCCGGCAGCCTCGGCGAGGCCGCCGACCTCGTGACAACGACGCCGTCGCGATTGGCATCCACCGCCAGTTCGACACCGGCGGCCCATGCCGAAGCCCCAAGCGTCGCCGCGACGATCGTCGTTCTCATGGCGCAAACGCCAGCGAGGGAAGCCTCGGCCCGTCTGACGGGAGCGGGCGGCGCGAACGGCCGATGATTGAGCGAAGTGCGCCTCGTCATCCGTAATCGTCGCGCGTAATCGTTCGCCGAAACGGCAGCTCGCAAAACTTGACTCATCTGTGACGACTTCTGGATTTCAAGGACGCTATCCCAGGTTCCCCAGTTGTGGAAGGCGGATGTTCGGGGTCATGCGGGCAGGCAATCCTACTGCTCCGGAACCGGAAGCTCGCCGGCTTCCATCGGGGAAGCGGCCCCCGCATCCACCGGCGCGAGTTCCGCCGTTGCCAGCGCGTCCTCGATCCGCTGGACAAGTGGAGCGAACTTCACGTAGCGCGTGATGAGCCAGTGGGCGCGCTCCGGGAAATCGGGCTTGAGCCGGAGCACGCGCTCCACCGCGGCCGCGGCTTCATCGGTCCGATCAGCGGCGACCAGCGCCACCGCCTCCATCAGGGGACTCCAGAAGTAGGCCTCGGGGGCGTACTCCCGGGCCGCGGCGAGGGCCGCCGGCGGATCGTCCCGGCGGAGGGCGTCCAGCCACAGGGCGCCGTAACAGGCCCGGCGCGGAAACGGATTGATCTCCACTGCTCGCCTGACGATCGCCGGTCCCCGTTCCCAGTCCCCCGACAAGCTGAGCAGATATCCGACCGCATCCAGCCAGAAGATCGACCTGCCGCTCAATGCAAGCGCGACCTCCGCTTCATGCCGCGCCTCGTCAACCTCATCGGCGAGCAGCAGCAGGTAGGAGAGGGTGGTGCGACAGCGCACATCCTGCGGAGCAAGGCCCGCGCCGCGGCGCGCCGCGGCAATCGAATCCTCGATCGGGATGACATCGCCCGGCACGCCGAGACTCCAGTGGGCGCCGCCAAGCCGGGCGAGGTAGGACCAGCAGACCGCGCAGTCCGGGTTGGCATCGACCGCCTTGCGAAGGGCGGCCAGCGCTTCGGCAAACACCGCCGGCTCGTTGGTCACATCGAAATGGTGATAACGAAGGATGGCCTCGTAGGCGTTGCCGCCGGTGGAGGGGCGCTGCCGCGACTCCTCGCTGAGATGCCGCGTCAAGATGCCATGTTCCTCCGTAACCATGGACACCGTGGTCTGCACCGCCATGTCGAGGATGGCGCCCCGATCGGGACCTGCCGGACAGAAATACGTGTGAGCCCAGATCTGCCGCGCGGTATTCCCGTCGACGAGATGAAGGTTGATCTTCAGATCATCGCCCCTCAGGTCGAGGGTTCCCCCGAGTTCGAAGCGGGCATGGCACGCCCGCTTCGGAACAGCTTCCGGATCGGGGGAACGGAAGACATGAATGGCCATCTCCCGGCTCAGCTCCGCCGCCATGTCGGAGGCAAGGCCTCGGGCGATGAACTCTGCGTCCTCCCGGCCCGACAGGTTGCGGAGCGGCGAGACGAGAAGCGTCGGCCAGCAATCATCGCCGGCCGGCGCGGTTCCAGACTGCGGCGCCTTCGGACGGGCTTCACGAAACTCGAAGGCCGGCACGTAGGATCCCTTCGGCAGGGCGATCAGGACGGGATCATCCACTCCCGCCGTGAGATAGTAGTGCTCCAGCGATCGCCGCACCCGGCCGGCCTGCATGCGGACGATCGGGTCGGTGGCGGGATCGAATTCGTCCCCGCGGCCGAACACCCGAGCCGCGATGGCGTGCTGGGATATGGCGTTCTCGCGGCCGGCCAGAGTCTCCTCGACGACGAACTCCAGAAAATCCCCCGACCGCCGGCTCGTGTCGAAGTCTGCGCTTCCCTTGATGCGCTTGAGTTCCGCGAGGACCTCCCGCTTGCCGGGTGCGCGGGCAGTCTTACCTTTTTGAACGCCACCAGGCATGAGTCATTCCTGCACGTCGCGCAGGTTCGGGCCGAGGAACTCTACCACAGGGGCGTGCCGGGCGTCAATAACCGTAGGTTACTCGCGTGTTACTAGGCGATCTCCGGGGGATTTGGCAGCGTCCGCCCGT
>CAYPUM010000190.1:0-7285 GCA_964413545.1 uncultured Roseibacillus sp.
CCGTGGTGTTCTTCTTCGGCGGAGGCTGGACTGGTGGCACGCCCGCCCAGTTCGAACAACACGCCCGCTACCTCGCCAGCCGCGGAATGATCGCCGCGGTGGCCGACTACCGGGTCAGGTCGCGCCAGAAAACCACCCCGAAGGAATGCGTGGCGGACGGCAAGTCATCCGTGCGCTACCTGCGCAAGCATGCAAGGCGACTCGGCATCGACCCGGAGCGCATCGCGGCGGGCGGCGGATCGGCGGGTGGTCACGTGGCGGCCGCCACCGGCACGCTTCGCAAGCTGGACGATCCGGCCGACGACGCCTCGATTTCCTCGAAGCCCAATGCGCTGCTGCTGTTTAATCCCGTTTACGACAACGGGCCCGAGGGCGGATGGGGTCACGGTCGCGTGCAGGGCTACTGGAGGGATATTTCCCCCGCGCATAACATCGATGCCGGCACCCCGCCGGCCATCGTCTTTCTCGGTGAAGACGACAAGCTCATCCCGGTGTCCACCGCCAGGCGCTTCCAGGCCGCCATGAGAAGGGCAGGCGTCAGGTCGGTCCTCCACACCTACCCGAATCAGGGACACGGGTTCTTCAACGAGCACAAGGGCGGGACCGGGATCTTCCTGGACACCCTCCGCAAGATGGACGCCTTCCTCGTCGAACTCGGCTGGCTGGAAGGCAAGCCCCGCAAGGAGCAAATCCAAGCCGCCTCGATGTCGAAGGCCGGAAGGAAAAAGTGACCCGGAAAATTGGGCTGGAAGTCGGCGGGCCGCATCTCGCAGAATGACAAAGGAATGGACGTAGAATGCGACGGATCTCGAATGACGCCGGCATGGGGCGAGGCGCTGATGCCGCGCCCGTGTGGAGTGCGGTGGCAAGCGAGGAACGAGCAGCTTGCCCGACGTAGCCCGCAGGGCGAAGTCGGGCGACACCGCTTTGGCGGATCGCGCCCCGCCCCCGCCCAAGCGCCGTCGCCGTCCCTCCCGGTCGGGCTTCGTCATCTCGTTGTGAGCGTCCTTCTCGGGGCGGGCGCCGCCGGGTTGGCGCCGGCCCGCGAAGCACCGGCGGCCGCTTCGCCCGCGCCGTCCAACCTGCTGGCGCACTGGCCGCTCGACGAGCCGGACGGTCCGGATTGCCGCGACCATGGTCCGCACGGCTACCACGCGTCGAGCCCGGCGGCGCTGGCGCGGGTCGAGGGCCACTCCGGCCGGGCGGTCCGGTTTGAAGGCGCCCACCGGCTGAGCGTCCCCGCGGGACCCGACTTCTCCGGCCTGCACGGGCTGAGCTTCAGCGCGTGGGTGATGCCGGGCCGCTTTGATCGCTACAACGAGATCTTCCGCAAGGAAGACGGCGACCGGCGCGTCCTGTTCTCGTTCCAGGAGCACGGCACGGTTCTCTCGTTCGGGCTCAACATCGGCGGCTACGTCGAGTGCGACGCCCGCATCAAGCCGGAGGACGTCATGGACGGGCGCTGGCACCACTGCGCCGCGACCTTCGACGGGGCCGTGATGCGGGTCTACCTCGATGGCAGCGAGATCGGCAGTCTGGCGCGGCCGGGCGCGATCACTGCGGGGGGCGCGGCCCCCGGCTGCATCGGCTCGATGAACGGGAACGAGTGCTTCCATGGCCTGATGGACGACCTGCGGATCTATCGCGACGCGCTGCCCCCGAAGATCATCGCCGCCATCCATGCCCGCGATCGCGCCGCGGAAGCGCGCTATCGGGAACAGCGGACGCGGCAACTGCGGGTGCTCACCGCGCGCCTGCGCGAACTCCTCACCCCCGGCCGGCCGTTCGCCGCCACCCTGGCCAAGGCCAAACAGGCGCTCGCCGCGCAAGACGGCGCCGACCCGCTGCCGCATGCCGACGCTGCCGAAGCGGTCGCCCGGCAGTTGCTCGCCGAACCGTTCCCCGCCGAGACCGCGGAGTTCAGCCGCCTGACCGCGGGCGGGATCGTCCGCTACCTGACCACCGCCGACAATTCGGTCTGCAGCGCGGCCATCGAGCGGCTCCTCGGGCCGATGACCGAGTCGATGCCGCTCACCGCCGCGCAATGGCGGCGCCAGCCGCCGGAGGGCCGCGCGAAGTGGCGGCCGATCAAGGCCCTCGCCGATGAGTTCGCCGCCCTGCGCGCCCGCGGCGAGTCCTCCCGCTTCGCGCCCGAGTGGATCGAGCTCGTGCTCCGGACCGGCCGGGCCCACGGCCCCACCGTCGAGGAGCGCCCGCGGGCCCGCGAGGCGGTGGCGCCCTACGTACCGCCGTCCACCCCGGAAACCCGCACCCTCGCGGAAAGCGAAGCACGCCGGCGCCTCGAACAGGACTGGCTCCACCAGGCCGACGGCAATCCAACCCCCGCCCGCATCCGCAGCGAGATCGAATGGACGCGCGAACTGGCGGCGCGGGTCGACGTCGATTGTGCCGCCGAACTGGCCGAACTCGGGGAGATCGAGCCGCGCGCCGCGGCGCTCAACCAAGCGGACCCGGAATTGTATTTCCGTGTCAGGGAGATCAAGCGCCGGATCATGTTCCGCAACCCGGTGGTCGACTTCGATTCGGTGTTGTTCGTCGACATGCCGTTCCCGGCGGGCTCGGAGTGGCGGCACGAGACGCGCCACCGGTTGGGCTACATGGCCGTGCCGGGCGGCCGCCTGCTGGTCCTCGAGGGGCTCGCCCCGTCCGGCCGCCTGCGGCAGTTGATGCCGCAACCGCCGCTGCACGGCGCCTTCTGGCGGCCCGACCTCTCCTACGACGGCCAAAGGGTCCTGTTCTGCTTCCACCCGCACAACGAGAAATCGTTCCACCTCTACGAGATCGGCATCGACGGCGGCGGGTTGCGCCAGCTCACCGACGGCCCCTACGACGACCTCGACCCGATCTACCTGCCCGACGGCGAACACATCCTGTTCACCAGCACGCGCGGCCACACCTATGTCCGCTGCATGCCGCCGACCAACGCCTTCGTCCTGGCCCGCTGCGACCGCAACGGCGACAACATCTACCTGATATCTCGTAACAACGAACCGGACTACCTGCCCTCGGTGCTCGACGACGGCCGGATCGTCTACACCCGCTGGGAATACACCGACAAGCCGCTGTGGCGCGCGCAGGGGCTGTGGACCGCCTACCCGGACGGAACCCGCGTCAACACCCTGTGGGGCAACCAGAGCGTCTGGCCGGACCTGCTCAAGGACGCCCGCGGGATCCCCGGCAGCCGGCGCATCATGTTCACCGGCAGCGCCCACCACGACTGGTTCGCCGGCTCGGTCGGCATCATCGACCCCGCCAAAGGGTTCAACTTCCCCGACGGGCTCACCAAGGTCACCGCCGATGTCGGGTGGCCGGAGTCGGGCAACGGGCCGGTCGACCCGGTCGAGTCGCCGCGCTACCACCGCAGCGGCGCCTACCGCGCCTACTACTCGCCCTACCCCCTCGGCGGGAAGGACTTCCTCGTCTCGGCGGAACGGGCCGGGAAGTTCGTCCTCTACCTGATGGATGTCGACGGCAACCGCGAGCTGGTCTACGAGGGACAACACCACATCTTCCACGCCATCCCCGTGAAACCCCGGCCGCGCCCGCGCGTGCTGCCGGATTCGGTCGATTGGCCGGCCGCGGCCGAGCGGCTCAATCCGAAAAACGGCATCCTGCTCAGCAACAACGTCTACGAGGGAACCCCCGCGGAACTGGCGGGCAAGGCCCGCTTCCTGCGCGTCCTCACCATCGAGCACAAGACCTACACCTACTGGCACAAGCGGCCGTACCTCTCCACCGGCCCGGTCGTCTCGGGAGTCCAGTCGGAAGGCGTCAAGCGGGTCCTCGGAACCGTGCCGGTCGAATCGGACGGATCGGTCGCCTTTCACGCCCCGTCCGGCATCCCGCTGCACTTCCAGCTCCTTGACGGGAAGTACCGCGCCCTGCAGACGATGCGCAGCTTCACCGGCGTGATGCCCGGCGAGCGCCGCGGCTGCGTCGGCTGCCACGAGGGAAGCGGCGCCGCCCCGCCGATGGACGGCCCGCCGCCGCTCGCCCTGACCCGCGAACCCTCGACCATCACCCCGCCGCCGTGGGGCCGGGACACCGTCAGCTACGACCGCTACGTCCGTCCGCTGCTCGACCGCTACTGCGCCGATTGCCACCATGGCGACGGCAAGGCCCGCAAAGACCTCGACCTGACGCCAAGGCCCGGCCACCTCGGGTTCGACGAGACCTACTGGCTCTTCACCGGCCGGCCGTCGTGGGGCAAGCCGTACCGGCCGCCCTCCGACCCGCCGCCCGGGTTCGGCATCGCCGGCATGCTGATGGTCGAGGGTTACGACCAGCGCGACCCGCAGGCCTACCGCACTCCCGAGCCGATGACCAGGCTGTCCTACCGCAGCCGGCTCGTCGATCTCGTCACGAGCGGCAAACACCATGACGTGAAGGTCGACGAAATCAGCCGCCGCAAACTCATCGCATGGATCGACGCCATGTGCCCCTACCGCGGCGACGAAGAGATCCGCCAGATCGACGATCCGGACTTCCAGGGGATCGACTGGCTGGCGATCCGCCCGCGCGTCAAGACCGCCCCGCGCATCACCCGCCCCGGCCCGGTCGAATGAGCCGCGGGACGTGTTGCTCCGAAGCGCAGGCCGCAGCGGCGGCGTTGCCCCTGACGGGAGTCCGTCATCTCGAAGCCGTTCCCAATGGCGTGGAAATCAAGAGGCATGACCGGGACGGTCATGCCACTGCAAGCCACCGGACCGGCTGCTTATCCCGCACCATTCCACGCCTTCCCGGTGCTACGGCATCTTCGACAGCCGGAAGACCTTTGTTTCGTGGCTCCGGACGTTTCCCTGCCAGCTCGCGCCGCTTCCGGCCGCCTCGTGCTTCCACAGGTCGCGGATCTTGTAGCGGCCGGGCAAGCCGATCCCGGCGAAGTCGACCTTGAAGTCCTTCGGGGTCTTGCCGAGATTCAGGATCGCGACGGCATGGTCGCCGTTGGACAACGGCTTCACGAACACGTTCAAGGCGCCGGTGTTGACCTCGCGGACGGCCTGTTTTCCGAGCTGGTCCTGGTTGACGGCGATGAGTTCCTTGTTCATCAGGATGCGCTTCGTGGTCTCGCTCATGTTCAGGAGGTCGCAGGAGGCGGTCAGCGGGGCGGCCATCATGCACCAGATGCTCATCTGGGTTCGATACTCGATGCCGGTGCATCCGGTTCCCTTGATCCATGGTGTGGCCCCTTCCCCGTGCATGCCCACCGAGAGCATGCACATGTCGTTCCAGCCGCCCGGGCCGGCGTATTCGTGCAGGCCGGCGTTGCAGTTGATGACGTAGACGATGTTCTTCCACTTGTCGCGCGAGTCGGGTCCGGTCCGCCACAGTTGCGCCCCGACGGCCCGGCCCCACTTCCACGGTTCGAGGTGGACCTGGCAACAGACGGCGAAGACGATGTCTCTTCCGGACTTCCGCAGGGCGTCGCCCATCGCCTTGAAGCGTGCGTTGGCGGCCTCCTTGTTCTGGGGGGCGTTGCAGTAGTCGTACTTGAGGTAGTCCACCCCCCACGAGGCGAAGGTCTTGGCGTCCTGCTCCTCGAACCCGTAGCTGGCGGTGTAGCCGGCGCAGGACAACTGGCCCCCGTCCGAGTAGATGCCCAGCTTCAGCCCCCGCTGGTGCAAGTGGTCCGCGAGAGCCTTCATTCCCGACGGGAACTTCTCGGGATCGGGGATGATATTGTTCCGCTTGTCGCGTCCGCCCTGCCATCCGTCGTCGATGTAGAGATATGTGTATCCCGCCTCGGCCATTCCGGACTCCACCATGGCGTCCGCCACCCGGCGCAGTCCTTCCTCGTGGATGTCGACCCCGAAGAGGTTCCAAGTCATCCAGCCCATCGGCGGGGCCGGCACTTCCGGTTCGGCGCGGCCGCCGGCGGCCGCGCCGCAGAGCATCAATCCAGCCAGTATTGCACGCATGATCAATGGTTGTCTTTCTTGTTTGGTTGTCGTTTTGGTTGTCGTGGATCCGCCGGGGCGGGGTCGTCGAGCGTGACGCGCACCCGGTCCCAACGGTGCCGGTGCCAGTCGATGTCCGGCAGCATGGTCTCGTGAAAGTATTTGTAGTAGACCCAGAAGGACTTCCCCGTCACCTCGTTGTCGTCGCCCATGCTGATGATGGACGGGTAGTCATGGGCGCGGGCGTCGCGGTGGACGGTCCGCCAACCGCTCCAATCGAGGCCGTCTTGCGAGAAGGAGATCAGGACGGCGCCCGTTTCGGCGTGTTGCCAGTCGGACCCGAACACCTTCCGGTCGTCGCCGGCGTAGAAGTATTGGCGTGTCACCAGCACATACCGGTCGAGGTGGCGGTTGTATGCGGCGTCGCCGTGAAGGAATCCCAGGGGTTCGATGTCGAGCGGGGTGAACCGCCCGCCGAGGCCGGGCTCGTTCCACCCGCCCTCGTGGTATTTCCGCCATGCGACGGTTGTGAAGTCCTGCGCGGACGCCATCACCTTGTCGACGCGGGCCCTCGCCACCGCCGCTCCGTTGACGAGGACGTCCGGCTTGTCCCTGGTATCGGTGTAGTAGAGATAGAACCAGCCGTCCTTGAGGATGTAATTGGCCAAGCCGGTGTTCGGATAGATGAAACCCTCGCGGAGGTTGTCCCGATGCCAATGTTTCGACCACGTCTCGTAGGACAACTCGGGCCTGATGATGTGGCCGCACCATCGGAACGACTTGCCGCCGTCCTTCGAGATCGCCAGTCCGAGGCTGAAATAGACGCCGCCCCGCTCTTTGGGGGCCTTCTCGACGTGCACGAAACTCAGGATGTCTCCGCTCGCCGGATCCCGGTAGACGTTGGCGATCCAGGTGATGTTCCCCCAGCGGCGGTCCCGCGCAAAACCCACCCGCGTGTCGGTGTAGCGGTCGGGCAGGTTCTCGAACTGACCCGTCCGGCAGACCACCTCCGCAAACGGATCGTCCCGGGGTCCCAGACTGTAGACATGCCGCCACCGGCTGGTGCAGAACCACTTCCACCGCCCCCCGTCATTCAAGGCGTAGAGGCTGGCGTCAATCCCTCCCACCCCGGCCTCCTCCAACCGGTCCCGCGAAAGCACCGTCTCCGGCGCCCCGACATGGAAACCCTGCCCACAGGAAACGCCGCCGGCAAGAAGGGCGACTCCAAACACAATCCGCGGCGCCATCCCACCCCGATACGCCGCTTTGGCACCAATCATTCAGGAAATCGCCCCCCCCGGCGAGCTTGTCCCGCCGGAGACGAGATTGGCTGGCTGGCGGTCGCCTCACCCTCAGCAGGGTGCACT
>CAYPUM010000191.1:0-7247 GCA_964413545.1 uncultured Roseibacillus sp.
CGCCTCCGCCTCGGGCGCGGCCTCTTCCGTGGCCGGCTTTTCGCCGCCCTCGAACATGATCCTCGCCACCGGCGGCAGGACGAAGGCGATGACGATGCTGACGACCATCCCGATGAAGGCCTTGCCGGCGTCGGAGAAGACGAGACGCGAGACCAGTCCCTGGCGGCGATGGCGGAGCCGGAGCATGAGGCCGACTTCGCGTCCCGCAAGCAGCCCAAGGAAGACCCACGTGGTGCTCATGGGAAGCTTCGAGGGCCACGGCACATCCATCTCGAGCGCCTTGAAGAGCTTCGGGATGTAGTCCACCTTGAAGAACAGGAGCACCAGCCCGTAAAACAGGTCGATGAAGGTCGCGGAACGAATGTCCAGCGTGTTCGTCTTGCTGGTCACCACCGCCTGGATCCTCCCGCCTCGGATCCGGAAGAGAATGCCCTGCAGGATCACCATCCCCGCCAGCGCCATCACCAACGTCCCCAGCCCGAGTTCACGCGGAAGATAAACAAAGACGTTGGCCAGATCCTGAATCAGCCACATGCACCAAAGGAAGCCCGTCGAGACCCACTGAAAGACGGTCCACACCGGATGGTAGCCGTCATCGTCGTCGTTCAGGAACCGCCGCTCGAGAGTCGCCGTGACCAGCGCGAAAATCCCAAGGCCGGCCGCAAACGCAAGACCGTACCCGAAGAACGACTTCTTCGTCATGTTCCAAAGCAACTCGCCCGCCGCCCCGGGCGTGCCCCCCAACTGGTAAGCCGTGATGCTCGAAAAGGCCGTCAGAACCAAAAAGGTCGTGCTCACCGGAATCCCCGAACGGGTCAGAATCACCAGCGCCAACGGCGGAATAATATACAGCCAGTTGAAGGACGGTGGAAACGCCACATGCTTGTGCGCCAGCCTCCCGAAGGCCGGATCCCCCAGCCCCGTCGCCGGATCCATCCGGTTGAACCACCCCCACAAAACCGTCACCAGCAGAATCCCCGAAATCCAGATCCACAACATCCACCATGGCCGCCGCGCGTTCGACGATAAAAACGTCCCCAGCGTCTGAATCGAGTCGTTCGCAACGATCGCGTAAGCCGCCAGAGCAAAGCCGATGATCATGAAGGCGTCGCTCACTGCGCCCGCAGGGAAACCAATCGAGAGTCATCCCTCAAGGCGAACTCTCCATGCGCCGTTTGACAAATTCGTCACAATTTTGCTGGCTCTTCGGCCCGTGACGGTTGTTCCCTCGCTTTCATGCGCCTGAAGCTGACGGTGGCATACGACGGGCGCCCGTACGGCGGGTGGCAGATCCAGCCGAACGCCGACACGATCCAGGAACGGATCGAGCGAGCTCTCGAGGCGATCGCGAAACAGCCGATCCGCCTGCACGGGTCGGGCCGGACCGATGCCGGGGTCCATGCCGCCGGGCAGGTCGCCCATTTCGACGCCCCGGACGGGCTCGCCATGAACCCCGCGAACTGGCTGCCGGCGCTCAACTCCCTGCTGCCCGCCACGATCCGGATCATGCATTGCGAGGAGGCCGGACCCGGTTTCCACGCCCGGTTCTCGGCCGTGCGCAAGACCTACCGGTACCGCCTCGCGACCGCCCCGGTCCTGCCGCCCCTCGAAGCCGGACTGGCATGGCACCTTCCGCAACAACTGGACTCAGCCACCCTCGCGCGGGCCCTCGCGGTGCTCCGCGGCCGGCACGACTTCCGCGCCTTCGCCGCCAACCGCGGCGACGAACGGCCCGATACCAACTTCGTCCGAAATCTCGAACAAGCCTCGCTCGCCACCCTCGGGGCGGGATTCGAACTCACCTTCACCGCCGACGGGTTCCTCTACAGGATGGCGAGGCTTCTGACCGGGGCCGCCGTGCAGGCCGCGCAGGGCCGCCTCCCCCTCGATGACCTCGCCGCCCTCCTCGACCAGCCGCCGGATCTCCCCCGCGGCAAGTCCCCCCACTGCGCCCCGCCCGGCGGACTGACGCTCTGGGAAGTGCACTACTACGACGCCAGCGAGTGGCGGATGTCTTCGGCGGACTCGATGTAGACCACGTCTTCCGCGATGCTCACCGCAAGGTCGCCCACGCGCTCCAGCGCCCGGGCCACGAAGAGCAGATGCACCAGCCCCGCGCAGCCTTCGTGCCGCAGTTCCAGCATCTTGCTCAACCCTTTGGTGATCTTCTTGTAGGCCTTGTCGAGGTCCCGGTCCCGACCCGCCAGCCACCCCGCCCGTTCCGCGTCGCGATCGACATACGCCGAGAGCGCCTCCATCAATTGCCCCACCGCCATCGTGAAGAGCGGCTCGATCAGCCCCACCTCGTCCAAGCCGCCCTTCTTCATGATCTTCCGGGAACGGCGCGCAATCGTCACGGCGTGATCCGCCAGCCGCTCCAGCGACCGCGCAATGTTGATCGAGGTCACCACAAGGCGCAGTTCGTCACCCACCGGATGATACTGCACAAGGGTCTCCATCGCGATCTCGTTGACCGACTTGTCGTACTGGTCGACCAGCTCGTCGTCCGCTATGACGCCGTTGCACAGGTCGAGGTTGTCGTGCAGGAGCCCCTGGACCGACTTTTCGAGCTGCTGACGGACCACCTTCGCCATCGAGACCACCTCGGTCCGCAAGGCGTCGACCGCCGCGGACAGGTCCTCGCACCCGGCCAAAACCGTCGTTCCCGAAAGTGATTCCTCATCCCCCCCGGGGGCCGGCGTGATGTCGCTATCCTGTATCATGGCTTTGTTCCCTTCGATTCGGCTCCACGAGGCCGCTCCGTGTCATGAGCCCCGGCCCAAGCCCGGCGGCGAAAAAACCCGCCCCGGCACGGCTCACCCCGAGGGCGTCCAGCCAAGTCAAGGTTCCCTCCCCGACACCCGGCAACCAACACCGGAATTCCCTCCGCGTCAATGAACGTTCGCCATGAGCAGGTTCATATTGTGGCGTACGGCCGCCGGAATGTCCGCCCCCCCGGACGTGGATCGCGCCAAACGCCCGAAGATGTCGCGCCGCCCTTGCTTGTCCTTCGCGCTGAGCTTGGCAAGCTCCGCATCAAGGCGGCTGAACAACTGCAGCACCAGCGTCTCGCTCGCGGGAGGAGGCAGCTCCGCGCCTTCCTCCCCGGCGACCTGCGGTTCGCTCCGCGTGACGAGCCCGGAGTCAAGCAACTTCCTGCCGACGTTGACGCGGACCTGACCGGCCATGAGCGTTCCCCCGGGCCCGAACGTCAACTCGAGAAAGCAGACCGGCCCGGAACGCCCTCCCCGCTCGATACGCGTCGAGATGAAGAGCCCCCCGTCGCGCGTCCGGGTGGTGGTCGGAACATGCGTCCGATACGTCCGGTTGTTGATGGTATAGACCGCGGTGCGGTCCTTCCTCCAGCCGTGGAGCGAGGCCCCGAACGCTTCGGCGTCAAACGACACCGCTTTCAGCGGCATGACGAACGAGACAAACAAGGTGGCTGCGATGACGATGTGTTTCATGTCGATGATTCCGGTTGATTTCCTGGTTGTTGAGCTTGATCAGAACGAGGCCCGGCCGCCGGCCTGCCAGACCCATGAACTGGTCTCCCCGGCCTTGATCCCTCCGCCCTGGTTCTTCTTCAGAAGACGATACTCCGCCCCGGTGTAGAGGACCACGTAATCGCCGAAGACGTGGAAGTTGAGACCCACGAAGCCGGCGTGCAACTCGTCCGCCGTCCGCACGATCGGATAGCCAAAGGCGGCCACCGAGTCCGTGCGGGCGTTGGGAACCCCCCACCCCATCATGACGGCATTGGGGTCGTTGCTGTCGCCATACTGGTAGCGGGTGACGAGCCGCACCGCATCCTCCAGAAGCCAGTAGGCCGCCTGCACGTTCATCCCCCACACCGTGTTGTCCCCGCCGTTGGCGATCAGAAAATCCCCGAGGAAATCAAAACGGCCGCTGCTGAGTTCCAGCCCCGTCGCGAAGAGGTGCTGGAAATCCCTCGGAATGCTGCCCCCCCCGTCCTCGTCGAGGTTGTAGATGTAGTCGAAGTGCCAGCGCTGAAAGACTCCGGCGTCGGACTCCCCGGCATCGGCTTCCGCCTCCTCTTCGCCGGACTCCCCGCGGCCCGCCCACGGCCCCTCGTATGTGTAGCTGATCGTGCCCAGCAGGAACCCGCTTCCCTCGAAATCCGGAATGTTCTTGTCGACTCCCCCGCTGAACCATCCCACACCCCAGTCCCACGGACCGTGGCGGTAGTCGGCCATCGCCCCCAGCGTGTTGGCGGGCACGATCTGAGCCGCGATATACGACGGCTCCGAAAACCACCGGACCGTCGGATCCTGCCGGTACTCGAGCGAAAACGGCGCCCGGAACTTCCCGAAGGAAAGCGCGAGATTCTCCCGCGCATAGACCGTCGCCTTCAGGCGCTCGATCCCCTGGTAACCATCCCCGTCGGCCACGAACGCCGCTTCCACACCGGTGTTGTGGAACGCCTTGAGAACGGCGCCCAAACGGGCCCGACGCATCCCCGACGAATCCACGTTGCGCTCCGAACTCGCGATGTCGGACTCGATCGATCCCTGCTCGACCCGCCAGTCGAACAACCCCGTCACCGCGGCTTCCTGCGCCACCGGATTCGTGTCCCGGCGGTAGAAGCTCCAGAGCGGCGGCAACTGATCGATCCAACGAAGATCATAGTCGTAGTCCGGAACGCCCGGCCCGGTTCCACCCTCTTCCATGCCGGGCGCGGGGACGCCGATGCCCGGACCCCCCTCGGCCCCTTCAAGCAGGTCGAGGGCCTCGTTGGCGGCCGAGGGATGGGCCGCCCACAGGACCGTTGTCAGGATCGACGCCGTGATGATTCGGGCTGTCATTTTCGGGATGTTTTTTTCTGTTTTTCCATGGCGGCAGCCTCCGCGCGGGCCTGTTCCTCGCGCTCCTCCCGCTCCTTCTGATGTTTTGCGGCTCGCTCCACCTGGCGGACGTATTGCTTGAGGTTGTCGCTCTCCTTGTGCTGCAGAGCGTTCTTCAGGTGGGGGAGGCCTTCCGCGAACTTCCGCTGGCGGACCAGCAACTGCCCGTAGTGCAGGTTGGCGTCATATTGCACGTCCGGTTTTTCAAGCGCCATGCGGAAGCTCCGCTTCGCGCGCGCCATCAGGCCGCTCCGCGTTTCCGGGTCGTCCGCCGTGTCCGCCATTTCCTCGAGATGCTGTCCCTGCCGGACGAGGGCCTCGCCGTTGCCGGGGTCCATTTCAAGCAGCCGTTCAAGGAGCACCCCGACGCGCTCCCGCTCCTTCCGGGCCCGCGCGGCGTCGATTTCGATCAGGAGGATTTGGATCCTGTCCTCCCTGGCGAGCGATTCGCCGCCTTTCTCGCGCACCGCGCTCAGGAAGCGGCCGGCCTTCCCGGGGGCGCCGAATTCCACAAGGATCTTCGCGGTGTTCAGGGCGGATTGGACGTTCAGGGTCTCCCGGCGCTCAAGGGCGGCGAGGTAGGCCCCAAGCGCCAGCATCGGCTGTTGCCGGTCCATGTAAAGGTTGCCGAGGCTCTCGAGGGTTTCGGCGTCCGCCAGCCCCTTGATCCGCAGGGCCTCGTAATTCGCGGCGGCCCGGAACTTCCGGTCCATCTCGATGAAGCAGTTGGCTTGGTATTTCCAGAGCTGCGGATTGTCCGGATTCTCCCGGATCAGCTCGCCGAGCAGCGCCGCGGACTCCTTCCATTTCTCCTGAAGCAGGAGGGACTGCGCCAACCCCATCTTCCAGTCCTTCTCGTCCGGGTTGAGAAGGTAGGCCTGGCGGTAGGCGCCCTCCGCCGCAAGCGGTTTCTCCTTGTGCAGGTAGGCCCAGCCCAGCAAACCGAAACTGCGGTGGTCCGCGTCCCCGAGTTGAATCGCCTGCTTCAACGGTGGCAGGGCCTGCTCGGGATCGTTCTGCGTGGCATACAACAGGGCAAGGTTCTTGCAGGCCCGGCGAAACTTGGGAAACTTCTCGATCGCCAGCTTGTAGGCCCGCTCGGCGTCCGCAATGCGGTCGTTCTGAAAGTACAGGTTCCCGAGGACGAAAACCATCGCCGGACTAACCTCCTTCGGCCTTGCCTCCGGATCCAGCGGCAGCTTCCGCTGCTTGATGAAGTTGACGAGCTTCGCCTCGACGTCCCGGTAGCGCCCCGCTTCGAACAATTCGGCCAACTCCGCGAGCAACTCCTTTTCCTCCGGGTCCACCTCCGGCTCGACCGGCGAAAGAAATCCGTAACTGCCGACAAACGCCTTCACGAACTCCTCGTCGAAAAGCTGCGGCCGGGGCACGGGCATCGGCCCCGCGGCGCACACCGCAGATCCACCGGCGACAATCAATGACAAAAGACGGACGACAGTCATCTCACTGAAGCTTGAAGTTGAACGGCTGAATGATGGGAGCGCGGACCTTCCGCCCCCCCTTGATGGCCGGCCTGTAACGCCAGTTCCTGATGGCGTTCATCGCGGCCCGGTCCATCGCGGGATGCCCCGAACTCTCCTTCACCGAGACCTCGCCGACCAACCCGCTTTCGCTGACCACGGCCCGCACGATGACCCGCCCCTCGATCCGCTTCTGCTTCAGGCTCGGCGGATAGCGCGGCGGCATGCGGGACGCCGGACGCGGCGGCTGGTCGAGATCCCCGCTGGAAAAAAACTCGTCGGGATCCTCCCGCACATCGAACTCCGGGTTGATGTCGAGAATGATCCCTCCGCCGACGCCCGCCGAGAGGTCCGGAAGATCGATCACCATATCGAGATCCTGCCGTGGCTCTTCCAGTTCCGGTTCCTCGATCTCCGGCTCCGGAGGCGGCGGCTCCTCGATCTCCTCGAATTCGTCGGGCGGCTCCTCGACCGCCAGATCCTCGATGGTCGTGGTGTCGCCCCGGTCCACAAGGCCCTCGAGCTTCTTCATGAGCGGGATCACGTAGAACACCGCAAATGTCATGAACGCCCCGGCCAGAACCGCCAGCAGGAGGTTCAGCTTCGGACTGCCGCGCGGCGGCCTGTAAACGTGACGCTCCATCTCACTTGGTCGCGACGGTCAGTTTCTCCTTCCGGACTCCGGCCGCAAGGGCCTGGTCCTGGACCTGGGTGACAATGCCGTGCCGGGCCGCCTCGTCCCCCTGGATGATGCAGGTGATCTCGTCGTTCTCGGAGACAAGGGGCTTCACCACCGCCTGCACGCCTTTCACCCCGATGTTGCGGCCCCCGTAGAAGACCTTGTTGTCGGCCGTCACCGCCAGCAAAATGCTGTTCTTTTCAAGCTGCGAGGCTTGCGAGG
>CAYPUM010000192.1:0-7242 GCA_964413545.1 uncultured Roseibacillus sp.
CCTCTGGTCACCTCCCAGACTGGTCGGGCTTTAGAGTTTTCGAATCCCAACCGTGCAATCGCGTCCATCGAAATGCAATTGCCTGCGATCCAATCGAACAAGTGAGGCCCGCTGATGTACACATGCCCGGCATTCCCATTGATGCATGGCGCACGACCAGGATAGGCGCCATTGGTCAGACACGAATAATTTAAGAATGTCAGGAGAGATAGCGCCATCTCCTCGGATTCGATGTCGGTGGCGTCCTCACCCACATGATCCCAGATTGTCGGATTATTGCCTGAAGCTCGGCGGTTTGACAGCTTCGCGAGCGGCTGAGGCTTGACCGAACTGTCTTCCGCTGCCGCAAATCGACCCGTTCTGAACTGCAGGAACCTCGGGCCGTCGCCTAACAACTCGAAGCACGGCTTGATGTCGTCGCGGTCCAGGTATTCGAGGGCGGCCGGGACGAGATTCGCGGCGAAAGCCTCCCACTCGGGCGAGTCGTCCCGCGAGGGCGTTGCCTGCGAGGCCTGCGCGATGCAGATGAAGAGGCGGAGAAGCGAGATCCGCTCCGCCGGGCCGCAGGCGAGATCCCGGATCTCCCGCGCGCGAGAGAACGCCTCGCGCAGCGAAACCAAGCGGGTTTGGCCGTCGGAATCGAGGACGGGAATCCAAGCGTCCCGAATGAGGTTGAAGGAGCGATCAGAACCAGGAGTCATCTTCGTCAGAAGTGAAGATATCACAATCGGAGCGGGACCGTTCCGCCAGCATTTTCTCGTGCACCAATCCGCGATCGGGCTCGAAACGCAAGGGCAAGGACGTTTCCTGGGTGACGGTCACGAGTTGCCCGTCCCGCAGGAAGGCGCCAAGAACGGGACCGTGGGTATGCAGCGCGAGCCAGTCGGGGGGCGATTCCTTTGGGACGAGATAGCAGGCCACGCGGACCGTGCTGAGAAAGGCGGCGCGGGCGATCAGGAACGTCCAGGGCTGGCCGGGGCGCCACTGCAGAGTTTCGCCGGAGTGAAAGCGCAGCTCGATGGCACCGCCGGGAAGGGTTCGGGGAGCACTCGCGAGAAGAACGAGATCGATCGTTTCGACTTCCCGATAGCGGGTGAGGGCGCGGGATTCGTCGTCCGAGCCCGGCGGAAAATACGGGTTGGCGGTCAGGAAACTCCCTTGTCCGGTGCGGGTTTCTATTTCGTCCTCCATCTTTTTTCGGAGGTCCGCCCATGCAGCCGGATCGGTCGCCGGGGCGGCCGGGGCGTAGACCGCTTCGAGGAAGCGGCGGATCCCGGCGGGGATGTGCAGCGTCGCGGGCAGCTCGCGCAAGGTGCGCAGCAACACGTAGGGTGCATAGATCGCGGAATGCGGCCTGAGAGCCTTTTCGATTTCCTCGGCGTTTCCATCGGCGGGAAGCGCCGGGACGACCACCCACGTTTCCGGATTCGGGCCGGGGCGGCTTGCCGCCGGGCGTTGGGTCATGTGACGCCAGAGCCTGCCAACCCGCTGAAGGAGCATGTCGGCGGGACACAAGTCGGTCACCAACAGGTCGGCATCGATGTCGAGCGACTGCTCGGCGACCTGGGTCGCAACGAGGATGCAACCCTCGGGCCGCGGTCCCTCCTTCCCGAGTCTTGCCACCCATGCGGCCTCGCGACCATCCGGGAATGCCGGGTCCTGGTGCAGCGGGTCGGGGTGCCCGTTTCGGACGTGAAACGCAAAGCGCGAATGGAGGAGCCCGGTCTCGATTCCTTCCTGTCGGAGGGCGGCAAAGGTCTCCTGGGCGAGCGCAACGGTGTTGCGGATGACGAGCACGCATTCGCCCCGCCGAGCGCGCGCCTGGATTTCCTCCACGAGCGATTCAGGGAGGTCCGGGGCGGCCAGTTCGATCCGGCGCATTGCCACCGCATGAGCCGAAAGGTGGCCGGGATAGGCCACCTCCACCGATTCGACCGCTTCGCCGGGCCTGCAACAGGTCAGCAAGGGATACGCGGCGGGAAGCGATGGCGCCGTCGTGGTCGCGCGACGGATCAATCCGGCGCGACGTTCCGTGGTGAGCGTCGCGGAGAGAACGATCACGGTGCAACGAAGCGCGAGGAGGTGATCGATAAGGCGGTCCAGAAGACGGCCGGTGTAGGCGTCGTAAGTGTGGACCTCATCAAAAACGACCACCTTGCCGGCGAGCCCGAAGAGCCGGAGCGCGGCGAACTTGACCGGCAAGGCCCCCATCAGCGCCTGATCGATCGTCCCGACGCCGTAGCGCGCCAGCAGGGCCCGCCGCGAGGTGAACCACGAACGGGCCGCGCGCGGATCGAGTTGGTCGTCATCCGTTCCGCAACCTGAGGCGGGCGCGATCCGCAGCGTCACCCGGTCGTGCAGCCAGGAGGCGGAATGGGCGAGCGCCAGGGTGGCTGATGCGCCGTCCGGCAGTGCATTGGCGAGAAACGCTTCCACACGCTCGTGGATCTTGTTCGAGGTCAATTGGGTGGGCAACGCGAAGTAGAGGCCCGCAGCCCTGTCCGACGATACGAGTCTGGCGGCGGCATCGAGCGCCGCCTCGGTCTTCCCCATGCCCATCGGGGCCTCGACGACGTAGAGTCCGGGACCGTCAATATGCTCTGCGCAAGCCGCCTGCAGGTCGTTGGGACGATAAGGGGTTTGGCCCGCCGGAGTGAAGAGTTCTCCGAAAGAACGATCCGCTCGCAAGCCCGGTTGGATGAGCCCGCGCTTGGCGAGGGTGGCAGCGGCACCAGCAAGGGCCTCCTCCTTCGAAACCGGAGGCGACTCCAGTCCCCTCGCCGGGAGAGGGAAGTTGTCCTCGTCCGATCCAAGCCAGTCGCAAAGGATGATGAAACCGCAGAGAGCGGCGACATGAGGAAACTCCGTGAGTTCGGAGTCGCCCGGCGGTGGCTCGTCAGGCGGATCTCCGAAAAGCGCCCGCAATTCCGCGATTAAGGCGCCTCGAAGCGGCTCAAAGATGCGCGCCGAACCGTTGTGCTCACGATCAATCCTCTGGATGAATCTTCCGTGATGGCCGCCCACAGCCTTGGTCCAAGGTCTGGCGCTACCGAAGATCTGTTCCAAGCAGGACTGGGAAAGGCCCGCATGATTCCCGCACGAATTCTGCAGCCGATTGACATGGACACCGTTTTCCCGAACCCGGCTCTTCCAGAACTCACATTTCGCTTGGAAACCAAACGTGAGTTTCCCCACGTCATGGAAAGCAGTCAGGACAACGGAACCAGCGGGAAGGACCGATTGTACCGCCCGCGGAAGGTGCGCCCGGATTGCCTCCGCCACCGCTCCGACGATCATGCAATGGTCGCGGACCGTCAGTGCCGGCCGGCCTGTCACGGGGTCGGTCTTGGCCCAGCAGTCGGAGAGGCTGATCGCGGGCGCCGGCATGAGATGGAATCTACGCGGCAGGGTGGGACAAAGACGGGGGGAGACATCAACGCCGCTGCTCTCCGGGCGAGGGCAAACGCCACTCGCGGCAGGCGGGCGGGCCGCTGCCGGCGACTATCCTGCGCCGGTGAGAATCCCTGAGAAGCGCCGATTCCGGGTCGTGGATGGTTCCTGGTCAGTTTCCCGGACTGCCGCGGTCGCGGGATGGCGTTTACTCCAATTCGCGCAGTTTGATCTTGCGCCATGCCACTTCGAACGGTCCGCGATTGCCGACGCCGTGGACTTGCAGGCCGATGAATCCCTTCGGGTGCGACTTGAATTTCTTTTCGTCGGTGAGGTCGGAGATCATCTCGCCGTTGACCCAGACCTTGATGTTGGGTCCCATGGCGACGACCCGGTAGGCGTTCCATTCGCCGTCCTTGAAGTGCTTGTGCGGTTTGCGCTTGTCGCCGGGGGTCATCCAGCCGCCGCAGGCTTCGCCGTAGAGGTAACCGGCTTCGGCGCCGTTTTTGCCGCTGGCTTCGATCTCGACCTGCGGTCCGTTGACGCGGCCGTTCGGCTTGCCGCCCTTCGTCTGCGAGCGGATCTGGACCCCCGAATTGAGTTCGTTGTCGCACTTCACCTCGAAGGTCAACTCGAAGTCGCCGTAGTCCTTGTCGGTGCACAGGAACGAATTCGGGCTTCCCTTGGCGGTGGTTCCGACGATGGCGCCGTCCCGGACCTTGTAGGTGGCGGTCCCGTTTCTCTGCGTCCAGCCGTCGAGGTTCTTGCCGTTGAACAAGTCGACCCACTCCCCCTTCTTGGACGGATCCGCCGAGGCGGGGAGAATCAAGCAGAGGGCGAGGAGGCCTGTGGCATATTGGTGATAGCGTTTCATGGCGATGGTTTGAATCGTTGTCCTCCCGATACGTTCCCGCCGGCCAACAACTTTCTCCCCAAAGCGCCGGGGCGGCGTCCATGAAACGGCGCCGCCCGATGCCCGCCGGGCCGGCCGCTCAACCGATCTGGGCCAGGGCGTTTTCGATCACCTTGCGCTGACGGCCTTTGGCACCCCGCAGGGCGCCATCCAGAGCCCTCCGGGCCGGTTTTCCCACCGACACCAACGCCGCGGCGGCGGCATCGGCAAGTTGCGGGTCGTCGGACCCAAGGTGCGGAACGAGTTCAGGAACGTGCTCCGGCCCCACGATGAAGCGCAACTGCGAGAGAACGAACGTCTTCACCGCCGCGGGATGCTCCCCGGCCAGTTCCCGGAAACAGGCTTCCGCAAGGCGGCGCCGCCACCCGTCCCGCCCCGGCGCGCCCGCTTGAACCATCAACGCGTTCAACGCGAGGCGCGCCTTCCAGTCCCCGCCGTTGTCCACCTCCCGGACATCCCCGATCAGGTCGCCGACCCTCTCCGGCGCGCCTTCGACCAGGGTCTCGATCACCTCGCTCATCAGCTCCGCCTCAACGGGCGGCATCTTCCCCCCCGCCGGCTCGGGCAAACGGTCCAGCAGGGCCTGCACATCGGATTTCTTTTCGGGCATCGCCATGGTCGGGTTTGATTTCTCACTCTAAAGATGCCACGGGGCGCGCATCGGTTGATTGATCAGCCGGTTGGCCTGCTCGTCGCCGACGGCCACTTCCTTCACCGGGTCGAACCTGATCGGCCGCCCGGTCCGGATCGCGACATTCGCGAGATGCATCAGGCAGACCGAGTGGTGCGAGACGTCCGCGTTGCCGCCCGACTGCTTGCGGGTCTTCACCGCCTCTCCGAACCCGAGGAGCGGGTCCTCGTCGGGCATTTCGTCGAGCTTCCGCCGTTCACTCTCGCTCAGGTCATTGCGTTCGATCCTCCGTTGCGGCAGCCCGGACGGCTTGCCCCACTCGCCGCTCTCGATGACCAGCTCCACCCCGTCGGCATACTTCATCCGGACCCAGCCCCACATCCCCGTTACTTCCGGGTGGGCGGGCGGCGCATGCGGGATGATCTCCACCGGGTGGGTGTCGTCCTTGCCCATCGCGTAGCAGATCGGATCGAGATGGTGCTGGCCCATGTCGGCCAGTCCGCCGCCGTCGTAGTCCCAATATCCGCGGTGCATCCCGCCAAACCGCGGGGGATGAAACGGCTTCAGCGGCGACGGCCCGCAATACATGTCCCAGTCGAGAAAATCGGGCGCCGGACGCGGCTCGATCATGATCGGGCCGGACCACTGCCGGACCTTGAAGCCGCCCTTCCTCACGATGCGCACCTCGCGCCCCTCGGCAAATCCGGCCCGGATGATCTTGCGCATGGCGCGGTTCGCGCCGTAGCGGTTGTAGGTTCCCAGCTGGAAGATGCGCCCGGTTCGCCGCGCCGTTTCGGCCACCGCCCGGCCCTCCGCGACGAAGCGCGTCATCGGCTTCTCGCAGAGCACGTCCTTGCCGGCCTCCATCGCCAGAATCGAAATCAGCGCGTGCCAGTGCGGCGGGGTGGCGATCGCCACGATATCGACATCCTTCCGGTCGAGGACCCGCCGGAAGTCGGTGTAGCGCGTCTTGTTGTCGGCCTTCCCCACCCATTTCACGTCGCACTCGGCCAGCTTTCGGACCGCCAGCTTGTGCTTGTTGCTCAGGTCCGCGAGGGTTCCCGGTCCCCGACTGCCGACCCCGATCAGGGCCGCCCCGAAGGTCTCGCTCGGCGGGGTGTGCTTCGGGCCGCCCAGCACCTGCGGCGCCACGATCTGGAACAGCCCGGCGCCTCCCGCCCCCTTGAGAAAGTGCCGGCGCGGCATGCCTCCCGGCGCCTCGTCTCCGCTGCAAACCATCCGTTTCCTGTTCATCATTCGAGGGCCGCGCTTCCCGGCCATCGTTCCAAGAACGCGGTCAACCGGCGCGATCATTCACCAAATCCGGCGATCCGCGCCCTTCGCCGCGCTTCCCGAAGAACCGCCGCTCCCAACAGAGAATCCCGACCACACTCGATGCGATCAGAGCCCCAAGGAACTCCCGCGACAATTCCACCCGCGGGTCCGCCGCGCTCATGCCCGCCTGCGTCAGCACGAATTCCCTCCCGCCAAAGACATTCTCCCACATCCCCGGCGCGGTTCGCGCCAGCTCCAGACAACACGCCGCCCCCACCAGCACCAGCAGCCAGACCGAAATCGGCCGGAACAATCCCAAACCAAGCAAAACCGCAATCGAGGCATGGAACATCAGCCACATCCACGCATCGAAGCCCGAGGCCTCGTGGTACACCCCCGGATCGTGGTCGTTGTGCTGAACCCACGCAAATACCGCAAACATCAAACAGCCCACGATGTTCACAATCCTCATCGACAACGGCAACTTCATCGGTCCGCCCTTACCAAGCCACGCCATCGCGAGCGACGCACCAAAAAAATGCGGGACCTGCCACACTGATCACCGCCCCGCCAGCACTCGACCCCGGCTCCCGCGGACGCATTCAACCGACAACGTTAACGAAGCTACGTGCGGGCCTTCCGGATTGATCGACTCTCCGTGCCCCGCGACGTGGATTGCGGATTGCGCTTCGGGCTTCGAGAGAGGATTCTCGGGCGCCCCATGCCGTACGTCGCGCTTCGCCGGGAGGTTCACGATGCCGTGCGGGTGGCGGAGGATGCGCCTCCGTTGCCGCCGGAGATCAAATTGCAGTCGCTCTGGTTTGCGGGGGCGTTCGGCCGGGAGTTTGCGACCACGGCGGGTGTGCCGGTGCGGGTGGTGCAGTTCGGCGAGTGGAATCACTCCGCGGGGCCGGACTTTCTGGATGCCGTCGTCGAGGTGGGCGGGCGGGTCTGGCGGGGCCCGATCGAGGTGGACGCTTATCCTTCCGACTGGGAGGGGCACGGCCACGCGGACAACCCGGCCTTCCGCGAG